>JAKSLL010000029.1 GCA_024401215.1 Bacteroidaceae bacterium | reverse complement strand
TCTCCAGACGGTTCATAACCTTGGGGCAGAATTTACTCGTCTTATTTATCTTTATAAGAAACTCCGCAAACAACAACGTGAGAAATTGATAAGTCAGGAAGAACTCAACCTTGCCATCAAATCTATCGGTGAGGAAATCCGTCGTATTATTGGTCCTCTTGTCATACGACGTTCTCGCACAGATCTTACTCATATACCAGCATATAAAGAAGACCTTGAGAAGCAGAATATCACTTTTGCAGAGATGGTTCCACCTTTGCAGAGTGAATATCATCTTGGTGATCTTGCAGACTTATATAAAGAAACGTTGTCTCTTATCTATCCAAAACACTCCCAGGAGTCAGCAGATGTAACAGACGATGAAGTGCCAGAAGGACTTGAAGATCGATTTGTAAGTGAGGATGGTACTGCCACCTTCCAGGCTGCTCGCTACAAGCCTGTTATCTATGTGAAAGGAGAATTTGTTGATGAGTTGAAGGAGACTATCGAAGCCGCCGGACTTGACTACAATTTGTTCCGCGGTAGTCAACGAAACCTTGCCAGTTTCATGCGTACACTCCTTGTGCGCCGTTTTGAGAGTTCTCAATATGCTTTTAAGATGTCGCTTGAGAACATGCTGTCATATTGTATTAATGTAAAGAATTGGATGGAAAAGCGCAAGGCTGTTCCGGTATATAAGAAGGGGCAACTTCCTGACATCAAGGCTTTATATGAATCTGCAAGCGACACATTTACAGAACTACGAGAAGAACTTATTGAGGATTCTATCGAAAGCATGAAAGCAAAGGGCATGTTTGAGATAAAAACAGAATGGCTCAGCGAGGACTTCTTCAAAGACCTTGATTCTGATATCGAGATATTGAAGTCATTGAAAGATAAGTGGATGAATGTAAACCATGACCCCAAAATAGATGGCTTCATTAAACTTCTTAAAGAACAGCAGAGAAAGGAGCCAAAACGAAAAATAATAGTCTTCAGTCAGTTTGCTGATACGGTAGATTATCTTGGAAAGAAACTTAAGGAAGAGAAACTTCCTGTATTTTCATATACATCAGGATTGTCATCCAAGGCAAACAAGGAAGTTATTCGTAAGAATTTCGATGCAGGTTTGCCAGAAAATAATCAGAAAGACGACTACAAGATACTGATTGCCACGGATGCCATATCCGAAGGCTACAACCTTCATCGTGCAGGCACTATTTACAATTACGACATCCCGTACAACCCAACTCGCATCATTCAGCGTGTAGGTCGTATAAACCGTATGAACAAGCAGGTATTTGACAAATTGTTCATCTATAACTATTTCCCGACAGAAATAGGAGAAAATGAGACACATACCAAAGAGATCAGCACCATGAAGATGGCAATGATCCAGGCTATCATGGGTGAAGATACAAAATACCTAACATCCGACGAAGAACTCAACAACTACTTTGCAAGGCAATACAAGGAACTGATTGCTAACGAAGAGGCAGAATCGTGGGACACCCCATACCGAATGCTTCTTGATCAATTGCATGATAGCCCAGAAATGCGTGATGCTCTCTCGTTGCCTACTCGTTCAAAGGTTCGTCGTCTCACCAAGGATCACGATAGTGGTGTAATCCTTTTTGCCAAGAAGGGTACAGACTTCGTTTTCAAGTACGCCAAGGATGCAGATAACATAGAAAACGTTTCTCCAAGCAAAGCGTTTGAAGTCTTTGTCGCTAATATAGATGAAAAGGGTTATCACCTCTCATCAAGTTTCAACGAACTATTCTCCAAAGCCAAAGAATCACTCTTTGTAGCAGAAGGACAGACAGAACAAGACAAAGCAAAACGTGATGCTTATGCCAAGATAAATATCATCATGCGCGAAAGTTCATGTTCGAAAGATTACCTGCAAGATTTGCAGAAGGCGATAGAGTACGATGCTTTATCAGGATATTCCCTCCGCCAGATAAACGCTTTGAAAAGGACAGAATATCCACAATTGCCTGAGATGATATCGCAATCCTACATAGCAAAGGTATTGCATAGCTATGATAGCATATCACAAGGGGCAGAATCGCTTATTATAGCAGAAGAAATACAAAACGTAATTACCAATTCCCAAACTGAACTTGCATTATGATACGAAATAAATTTGCTCTTGACAGTGCTTTTGACAAACAGAAGTTCTTGCTCTTTCTTCGTGACTTCTTGCCTGATGACTTCACCATGTCAGACAAAACTTTGGCAATTCCATTTAGTCCCAATTTCGTGAAAGATGGCCTCTGCCTTGGTACATGCCGAAGTCTGGAGCTTGAGGTATATCTGGTCAATCACACGTCTTCGCACGATGCTCGTGTTGGCATATCGAAAGAATTGTTTCGCATGCTATGTGCCAATTCTATGTATAATCGTGCTTTGGTCGTTTCTGTACCAGAAGGCTCATCAACATGGCGTTTGTCGCTTTTGCAGATGGAAATCTCTCAGGATGATAATTCTGCACGTGTGCGATATGACTACAGCAATCCACGCAGACATTCATTCTTGCTTGGTGGGGGGGCTAAGACAAAAACTCCGGAGAAGTTCTTGTTTGAGATGGGAGAGGTACATGAGCGCAGGGAAAACAAGAAACAACTCACTGTGTGGGAAGATCTTGAAAGCAGATTCTCTGTAGAGTCTCTTACCAAGGAATTCTACGACCGTCTTTATCACTGGTATCAGTGGGCGGTTGAGGTTCAGACACCAGATTCTCCTGGTGTGACATTCCCAAATAATCCGGATACAGCAGATGACGATAAGGACAATCTGAACGTGAAGATTATCCGTCTTATCACGCGTCTGCTTTTCGTATGGTTTATCAAGCAGAAGGGACTTGTTCCGAACAGTATCTTTGACTATAAGAGTGAGCTTAAAGACATACTCAGAGACTTTGACTATAATTCTGACACAAGTGGCAATTACTACAATGCCATCTTACAGAATCTTTTCTTCGCTACCCTGAATAATGAAATTGACAAGCGTTCTTTCTATAAGGATGCATACAAAGGCGCAAGTTCAAGCTATGGAGTGAAGACCGTTTATCGCGACAGTCTTAAGGACTCATGGTTTAAGATTTCACATGATGAGGTGCTGGAAATGTTCAAGACGGTTCCTTACATGAACTGTGGTCTGTTTGAATGTCTTGACAAAGTAGCGAAGTCTGACATCAACACTCCTGTAGATATGCTGCTTGACGGTTTCAGTTCGCGAGACGCCAAGCAGAAAGATCCCAAGACTGGCAAGGAGAACTACAAGTATCGTGCCTTCATCCCGAATTCCTTGTTCTTTGGTGAGGAACGTACCGTACAGGTTATGGTAGAGGAAAAGAAGAACAAGAAGGTTGTTTCTGAGCCAAAGCCAGTAAAAGTAGAAGGTATTATTCGCTTGTTTGAAGAGTATAACTTCACTGTTGAAGAGAACACTCCAAGTGACGTTCAGGTATCTCTTGATCCCGAGCTGCTTGGTCGTGTTTTTGAGAACCTCCTTGCTGCCTACAATCCTGAAACAAAGGAAAACGCACGCAAGTCAACAGGTTCTTTTTACACCCCACGTCCTATCGTTGAATATATGGTCAATGAGTCTTTGGTGCAATATCTGAAGACGAAAGTCGTTGGTGGCGAACAATTGGAACCTGAACTTCGTAAACTTATCAGCTATAAGGACGAAGAGATTGACATTCCAGAGGTTCAACGAATAGACATCCTTCATTGCATCTACACATGCAAGGTGCTTGATCCTGCCTGCGGATCTGGAGCATTTCCTATGGGTATGCTTCAGCAGATGGTTCATATCATGAGGAGAATTGACCCAGATAACAAGATCTGGCATGATGTTGTGCTCGATCAGGCTACCCATGAAATGATGGAAGCGATGAGCAAAGAGAAGGACAAGGCTGCTCGTCATGAACGTATGGCAGAGATTGAAGAGGAGTTTGACGATGACCTCACGAATGCTGACTACAAGCGAAAACTATACCTTATACGCAATTGTATCTATGGTGTAGATATTCAGCCAATCGCAATGCTTATCAGTAAGCTTCGATTCTTTATCTCTCTTGTGTGCGAGCAGAATCCTGATATGACGGCACCCGAGAAGAACTATGGAATCAATACTTTGCCAAATCTTGAAACTAAGTTTGTTGCAGCCAACACGCTTATTCCTGCATCTATACGAAATTTTCAAGAAGGATTGTTCTCTGACAGCAGACTTGTGAAGCTGAAGGATGAACTGCTTGAAATTCGTATGCGTCATTTCCAGGTAAAGAATCAAAAGAGTAAACTGGCAAACCGTGAACGTGATGGCTTCAAACGTGATGAGATAAAAAACTATCTTCTTGCCGCAGCATCAGTAGTTGATGAGAAACTTATCAAGGAGAAAAAGGCTCTTATTGCGCAGTATGAAAAAGACTTGAAAAGATACGAAGTTCCTGATCTCGTGGAGGAAGTTGTTCCTGTTCAGACAAATCTGTTTGACTTTAATCCTCAGCTTACAATGCGTACTGTTGACCGTAACAAACGTAAGCGTGACGAACTCAAGACATGCATAAAAGTTTGTAAGGCTGAAATTGCTCGTGAAGAGAATAAACGTAATCTTCCAGAGTTTGAGGCTGCGGTAAGAGAAATCACACAATGGAATCCATACGACCAAGTCAACGCTTCTCCATTCTTTGACCCAGAGTGGATGTTTGGTGTTGAAGGTGGTTTTGATATTGTGATTGCTAATCCACCGTATCGTGACATAAAGGGACTGCCGAACGCTGACGTAAGGCAATATTTTGATCTTTACTCTACCGCAGAGAATAGAATAAACCTATATGCTCTATTTATAGAAAGAGGAAAGAATTTGCTAAGTTCTAAAGGGCTAATGTGTTTTATTAATCCAAATTCAATGCTTATAAATGAGACATATACTAAAGTTAGGAAAGAACTACTAGGTGGTCTATGTTTGTTGTTAAAATTGCCAGATAACATTTTTGCAGCAATCGTTGAGACAATTATCTTTATGTACTCCGATATACTACAGAAAGAAGTAAAGGCTGCCACTTTTGCTAATAATGCAGAACCAAAATTGGATAGTATTGTATACAAAAAAATAGACTTAGAACTTTGGCGCACAGATGAATACTGCCGTTTTAATATTTTCAGTGCTCCAGAAGTAGTACAATTGCTGAAATATATTGAAATGGACTCAAGGAATTTATCTGATTATGTAGAAACATCTTTGGGAATAACTCCATATGATAAAGCAAAAGGCCATACAGAGGAAATGATTGACAATAAAGTCTTTCATTCCGACAATAAAGTTGATGAGACTTATGTACCGCTTATTAAAGGTGAAAACATAATTCCGTTTTTTATAGTTGGATCAGCAACCAAATTTTTAAAATATGGTCCTTGGCTTGGTGCTCCTCGTGAAAAACGATTCTTTACAGACCCTCGTATTGTCGTTAGGCAGATAGTAGGCCCTAATCAATCAATTGTTGCTGCATATGAAGAAAAGAATCCTACGTACTTTACACAGATCGGTTTTTCTTTGCTTTCCAAAAACAAAGACAATGAAATGCTTAAGTACCTTGTTGGTATAATTAATTCTCCATTAATGTCATTCTACCATCTCAATAAGTTTATTGATCCTGAAAAAGTTCTATTCCAGAAGGTTCTAATCGCAAATACAAAACTCTTTCCTATAAAAACAAACAAATTCTTCTCAAATGTTGTTCAATTGGTTGATAAGATTATAAATTTAGGTCGAGTAGATAATTCTAACTACACAATTCTCAAGAAGCAACTGGATTTTTCCATATATAAGGCTTATGACCTTTCTTATCATCAAGTTCATCTAATTGATAGCTCTATTTCTGAGTCCGAATACGAATCCTTCAATCCTGATGAGTTATGAAACCGCAAACAGAAATAGTCACATCAAATAGCCAAGAGTTGACAAACACGACTCTTGTCGCAGATCTTCGCTCGATTATAGAGCAAGGTAAGCGTCAGGCGTATGCTGCCCTCAATGCCTCAATGATTACCACATACTGGAATGTAGGTAAGCGCATCGTGGAGGAAGAGCAACACGGAGAAGCAAGAGCGGAATACGGCAAGCAGTTACTCGTAATGCTAGCCAAAGAACTAAGAGTTGATTATGGTGACAACTTTTCAGAGCGAAATCTACGCTATTACCGACAATTCTATTTGTATTTCAACGATTTAGAGATTTGGAACTCGCGCGTTCCAAATCTCACATGGACCCATTTCCGTCACCTACTGCGTGTAGATGACGAAAAGGTGCGTCTATGGTATATGAACGAGGCATCGACCCAGCTCTGGAGCACTCGTGAGTTGGAACGCAATATTAACACGCAATACTATCACCGTTTGCTTGCCAACCAAAAGGACAAGTCGGAAGAAGTGGTGGATGTGAACGCCGAGGTCAGCCAAGAGGATAAGCAATTAGAGTTTGTTAAGAATCCTGTTGTTGCAGAATATCTTGGCTTGAAACCAAATCGTGACTTCGTGGAGTCGGATTTGGAGGATGCAATAATCAAGCATATAGAGAAATTCCTTATGGAACTTGGTAAGGGCTACGCTCTCGTTGATCGCCAGATGCACATTCCCACAGAGAAAAACGACTACTACATAGACCTTGTATTCTATAACTATATCCTCCAGTGTTTTGTACTCGTTGACCTTAAAACTGAAAAGATTACATACGAGGATGTAGGGCAGATGGGCATGTACCGCAAGATGTTCGACCAGAAGTACCGACCAGAAGGACATAACCCAACATTCGGCATCATCCTTTGTGCAGATACCGATGAGGACATTGCTCGCTACTCGGAGCTGAATCAGAACGACCACATGTTCCAAGCAAAGTACATGCTCTATATGCCATCAAAGGAACAATTGAAACTGGAGATTGAGCGTGAGAAAGAGATTTATAGGCTGCAATGTGAAAACCCTAACAAATTGACAAACCATGACTAAACTCGAAGAACTATACGCATTCATAGACGAAAGAAGCAACGACAAGGATATAAGTCCTGTCCAGTTGGATATCTACAAGAAAGCGGAGGAAATCCTCATCATGGAGGATGTGGCTGTCCGTGTGGCAAAAGCGGTTGAGGCAGAGCTATCAGGCATTCGACGTCCTATAACACTTGTTGTGGATTACGTTCCGAATGGCAAGGTCAGAGTGCGTCCTGTCCATGAAACAACAATGGATGATTATGTCCTTCCTATACATATGGAAGGAAATGCAGAAGAGGCAACACAAGATAATCAAACCGGAACATATCTAGAATCCGATGTCAATGTAGTGTCAGAGGCAGAGCCTATTGTCCGAAAGAAAACAGTATCTGTAGGGTTCTCTGTCACAATAGATGGTGCAGAATTTCGTGGCAAGGATGCAAAAGAAACTTTCTTCTTGGCATTAAAGCATATAGGCTTGAGACGAATACTTGATGATGTAGAAGCCCATGGCGTTAAGCATAAGGTTGAATCTGAAAAAGTAGGTGTCGTGTGGCATACGCTTTTCCGCTACTCAAAAGGAAATAATATTGGTAGTTCGCCTCAGGAGGAGGTTGACAATCTATATATCTATAAGGGATTGAGCAATGATGTGAAAGTTGATGACATCATAAAATTGTGTAATTTCTATCGCCTTAATGCTACTATTGAGTGGGATAATGGTGTAGTACAAACTTCAAATATCACAGAAGAAGTTAATACCCCAGACGACATTAACGAAAAGGCAACAGAACCTATCCTGATTACGAATCACAATATGAATGATTCCGAGAAACATGATCTCCGAATAACAGTCGATGGAGTCTCATTCAAAGAGAAAAATGCAATTCAGACTTTCATCAGCGCTCTTCAGCACATTGGTTTGGATAATGTTGCCAAAGTTGGTATAATATGTTCAGGATACAATCTCGTTGACACACGCAAGAGAACAGATGGAACACGCAAGTGGCAACAGCAAGTTGATGGCAAATGGATATACATCTATTTCTCTAATCCAACCAAGTGTAAATATCTCCTCCAAATAGCAAATAATCTGCACAAGGAGATAAGGATTGAAGCGATATAATATTGTTTGTCCCCAAATAACTTTATACTATTAAATCATTATCAATATGAAGAATCAAGAATTTGGATGTAAATGGGTTTTTGACCCACAGCCAAGAGGTGATGGAAGTGGACCCGCAAATGCTGCAGATCTTAGATTTAGAGGAACTATATATACATCACTTATAAGAGAATCTATTCAAAATTCCATGGATGCTGTTCAAAAGAACGATGATGGTACTCCCAAAACAGTGAAGGTAATTATAGATTACAGAACTTTCTATAAAAGTGAGTATTCCAATTTCTTAGACATCGAGGAACACATTAAAGGGTGTCTGGATTGTCAAAAGGGAGATCCTATGGCTGTTCGTGTGTTTCAGCCTATGAAGAAAGCTTGCGAAGCATGGAAGGATGAGATAGGTTTCTTACGTATTGCCGATTTCAACACAACAGGAATGGCTTATACAAGGGGTGACAAAAATAGTCCCTTCTATGCTTTTGCTCACTCTGAAGGAAAAACCGTACATGATGATTCGGGAGCAGGAGGCGCATTTGGTTTTGGAAAAACAGTATTCTGGACTCTCTCTCCAATTAATACTGTATTTGCAACAACGAGAACAGAACAAGGTGTATATTTCCAAGGCATTTCAAAATTGTGTACGCATACACACCCTAATTTTGATCAGGATCTTGCGAGAGTGGGCTTGTATGATACTGATGGCAAAGGAGAACCTGTGAGTGATGAATCTTTGATTCCTGAAGATTTCAGACGCAGGGATAAGGATAAGGAATTGGGTACTTCAATACATGTAATCGGAGTTACTTATACACAGTTCTCTGAAAGCAAAGAGGAAATGATTGATGCTGTTTTGCGTAATTTCTGGTTATCCATAATGGACTCTATGCTTGAAGTTACTATTGATGGCGTTAAAATAAACAAAGAGACTATTGATAATCTTTTTGAAGAACGTTTCGCTAATTACGAATCTACAAGTAACGATAATTCTGAATACAATCCATATCCATTCTACACCCTCGTGAAGAACGTCAAGAATAACGTTGATGGATATATAGAACTTAAAGGCGAGACTCCGAACTTGGGGCAGGTTTCAATTTATTATTATAAAGGAGAAGATGCTGCAGGAAGAATATTGCATGTTAGAAAACCAGAAATGACAATTTTTGTTTCTCGCCGAGAAAATGTATATAAAGGAGTGACAGGTGTCTTCGTTTGCCGTAATGAAGAAGGAAATTCAACTTTACGTGAAATGGAGGATTATGGTCATGACTCATGGAAGGCAACCAACTGGAAAGCTAGAGGAAACCAAGGTACCTTGGGCAAAACTATAGAAGCAGAATTCAAAAACTTTATTATAGGCATCATCCGTGATCAGTCAAACACTCAGGATTCAGCAACTCAAGCTATCAAAGATCTAGAAAAGTATCTCTATGTGTCTACGCCATATACAAATGAAAACAAAAAGAAAACAGGAGAGAAGAAAGTTGATAACGAGGTTAAAGAGGCAAAAACTAAGCCAACACCTCAAAAACTTACTGGTTTGACCCATGAAAGAAAGAAAGGTGTTCCGGATCCAAATGGGCGCATGAGAGCAAATGAACGCAGAAAGATGACAAAACGCCATAAGATAAATATTGGCCCTGGTAACATGACAAGTGTTTATCGTGAAGATGAGGAAGGCAAAGATGGATTATTTGCCACTCCTGTAGAACTAAGTTTTAGATCATGGGCAGAAAGTGATTCTCAAGGCGTAGTACATATAATCAAATTATTTGCTGACAAGGATATAGATAATGTTTGTATACAATTGTTTGGCGTAGGTGCTGATGGAGATACACCGTTGATGATTAGAGAAACATCAGATGGTACAATCATTCAGGGCTATGATATAAGCGATAAGTCTCTCATTGACTATGATGACAATGAAGATGCTAACAATACTGTTCAACAAACAGCAGATAAGACAAAACCAAAAGAGAACAAATGTCCAAAGAACTCATTATACGGAATCTCAATAAAGAATGGTCAAAAGACTATCAAAGTTCGCTTTAATTCCGATATTAAATATTCACTTCGTATAAATGCAGATTCAATAGATGAAAAATAATGTATCTTTTCCACATCCTGTATTAGGCATTAATAAGGATGTATACCCAATTCTGACAAATGATTCTGTAATATCAGAAACACCTGTAAGACAAGGCGATATATATGAATTTAGGTTCACTCTGCGACAAAGAAATAGCGCAATTGCAAATCTAATAAAAGATGGGAAGGCAGAATACGTTGTAGAGGCAGATTGTTCAAAAACATTCTATACAAATGTGACAACTTCAAATGTTTCAATTATCAATGTACCTATTGAGGCGAAGTTCCTGAATGGAAGAGTGAATTTCTCTTTTTATATTGTTTTGAAAGAGGACCTTAATGGTTATACAAATACTTTTAATAAAGACTATAATGACGATTATGATAACCCTCCATCATTTAATCTCAAGAAAGGTGATCTGCTTGTAATTTTCCCTTCTACAGGTTATAATGTATCTGTAAAGTTTGATAACATGTTTGCCGTAAGTTCGTTCATGCAGATAACAAAAGGAGATGACGATTGTACCAAAGTTAATTTTGCACTGAATGAAGACATCATTAATATCGAACTCCCTAAAGCTATGTTCGAACAATATAATGTGTTCAACGAAACAAATTTTGTACCTATTATACACTCGTCATTGGTGTTCAATGCTTTGGTATATGCGCTGATGAGTTTGGATGAACCTGTGTATAGCGAAAAAACATGGGCAGACAGCATTAGATGTATCATTAAGGCAAGAAGTGATTTACAAGAATTTGATTATACTTCGGCAAGCGATGCTTTTGAAATTGCATCAATTATGTTGGGTGACCCATATAAGAGGCTCTTTGATGGTATTGATTATATTATTAACGAAATAGATGGTGAGGATTAAGTATGGCAATTCAGAAAGTTTTTACTGATAGATATATAGATATCTTGAAGAAAGAAATATCAATAGATAATTATGTGAACGAATCGTTCCCTTTGGAAGTTGAAGGAGAAGGCTATATTACGGGGCTTGCAGGTATAGAGAAGCCTGAAGGTCTTGAGGATAGGCTACTAAATGCAAAGGACCAAGCGGAAGAAGCAATCATTTTGTATGAAGCTTACGAGAATCTTACGCCTTTTGTCGCATCCCAGGAATGGCTTTGGACATATCTTACTCATGTAGATCTTATGAGGTATACAAAGAAACGTTGGAAGTATATGCTAAAAGATGAAAAAGGTAATGATAAAACTGAGGAGGACAGCAAGAAATACATTCGTGCCCACTGGTTCCGTTCTGGAAATGGACCTCTTCGTACAACGGTTATGGAGTTGTGGTGGTCAGTATACATTTCAATAGATAGAGAAGCAGAAGACAAGTATGCCTTGACAAGAGTATTGTTCTCTAATGAGGGATTACGCAATCGTCGTTTAGGCTCTAGTATACTTGGCAGAAATCGTGAAGCTTTGAAGGGCATTCTGATGTTTATTCGAGATAATAAGGATATATTTGATTCAGGTTTAGAAAACAGAATGATTTTCATCTCTCGTCATTTCAATATGATTGGCGGCAAGAAACCACTCAGTTATATGAAGTGGGATTTCTTTTACAATGAACTAGAATCACAGAAAGAGCATTTAAAGAGCATTAGTAAGCGTGAAGATGTAACGGGACCTAATGCTTATGTATAGAGAAAACGGTTATCCAATTATGCAATACCAACTTAATCAACAAATAGAACTTCCTGTTCGTGATCTTCGAGTGGACACGAACACAGGAGCACAATATGCCGTTGTCTATGATGACGAGCGCGAGTATAGAATCTACAATCTTTTGAAGTGTCAAGCAGAGAGTCTTCCGGAGAAGATGTATCTGAAAGTATGCTCCGTAAGTGCTTTTGGATGCAAGCTTCGTCAGGATGAGGGCAGACTCTTCATGGAGCATTATCAGAACGGGAAGCTTTATTGCTTTGACGTTAAGGACGTGAAGCTTGACCACAATTCTGACAAACCTTATTATATTATAGAGGATGATTTTGCAAGTCATCATTATTATTTCAATGATGAGCAAAAGTACCAGATTGGTGACGCATGTATTCTTGAGGTAAAAGGGTTTACTGATAAGGGTTTCCTGAAACTGGTAGAACCTAAGAGGTTGAAAGATCAAGACGTTGAGAAGCCTATTGAGGTTAAGGACGAAAATGCAGAGAAGAGAATAAACCAACTTTGGAATAGTCTTCCGGTTCTTGATGTTGAAGAGAATGAGACACTCGAACTCAAAACTTCTATTGTTTTTCCTCCTAAGAAGAATGGAGAGGCAGACATCGACACTCAACTTTATACAATCCTCACAGAGATAACTGCATTTATGAATACGAAAGGCGGCGTTCTTTTGATTGGTATACATGATAAGTCAAAGAAGGTTATTGGCATCGAAGGAGATCTGGTACATCTGAATGATGGCGAAGATGAATATGCTGCATCGTATAAGAGAGACAATGATGGATATGAACTGAAGATTAGAAATACTATTGATAGGCTTTGTCCCAGCGTTGCCAACTCGTTGATAAGTATTGAATTCCCAGATGTAGGCGGTCATGTATATTGTAAAATAACTGTTAAACCCGCAAGACGTCCTATCTTCCTTAATGGTACTCAATTATGGATCCGTCAAGGTAATAGACGAAAGAAACTGACTGGTGATGAGATAACGTTCTTTATAACTGAGAGAATGGAAATCAGCATAAAGAATATTATTGACATGGACGGATTGAATACGCCTGTTACCTCTTTAAGTGACGAAAAACTCCGTGAGGTGCTGCGTACAATTATCAACGAACGTAGATCCTCTATCATCGCACCACCTCCTCCATCGCTGAAAGAAATTGACTATTGGATTGTCTGGAATGATGATAGCACTTGGATTCGTCAACGCCAAAAGGCTGATGGTGATGTGCTTCAAGTTCCTGTATATAAAGGTATGAGTGATCCTGTAGTGGTATTCTGCTATGATAACAACCGCATTAATACTGTCAAGCTTTCCGTTCTGAGAAAGAAGGTAAACTTGAACGACCCTCAAAAGAATGGCTGGTGCCCTGGAAACGGAAAGCCAAAGAACATATTTGTTGCAGAGCCATCATGTTTCGTCGTTATACAAAGCATTGACTTCAATAGCATTGAGTACGTAAAGTTGCATGCATTGACGGATTTTGCGCCAACGGCTACTGCGAAGAATGGTGGCGCTCCTATTCTTCCTGATAGCAACAAGGTGATTTCATACTCCATCATAGGTGCAGAACATCGTAAACAAGTTTCCCATCTCATTGGTACCAAGGCTGGACGATCAAAAGAAACTGGTATTCCAACAACAAGTCCTGCTTTGGCAAATGAAATTGAATACCTCCAACAAATAGGTAAATAATTTTTCCATTTGGCAGGTCATTCTCAATGTATGAATAATCAACCAAAACAGCAAACGGAAGTAAAATTAATAATTTAAATATACATTATGGCAAGACCAATGTTTAAAACTCTCTGTCAACAGGCACAGGGATTGATTGAAAAGAAAATCGCAGAGGCTGAAGCTTATCTCGCCTCGATAAAGGATTGTAACAAGGCAGCAGAGTTTTTTGCCTCTGGAATGCGTTTAAAACTGGACGAGGGTCATATTAACAGTGGATACGTAAAGGACATCCTTCGTGATAATACAGGCGAAATGTTGGGTGAATACTTGCAGGAGATAAAGGATAAGAAACCGTCTCCTTATATTGATGCGTTATATGATGCTTATCTGCAGAATCCTAAGTTTGCACACCAAATGTTTTTGGATGGATATGATCATGAATGCGACATCTTATATCCAGAACATGTCGTTTCTAATGTGATCGAGGATTCAAAAGACGCAATAGCTGCAGAAGAAGAGAACGTCAAATCTCAGTCGTATCAACCTAGACGTCCCGATTTATTTCTTGGATTAAAGGAGATAAAAGTGGATGATCTGCCCCTGGATCATGAAACAAAGTGGGTTTTAGGCACTGATATTTGCGGAGTGATTCCGGTCGTTCGTTCTGCCGGAAAATATGGATTGTTCAGGGCTGTATTGTATGGCATGGGCATGGGGCCCTATGCTTATTATTATGCGTCAGAACCATTTAAATTTGATGATGTTCGTATATGTGTCCCTTATATGGGTTTGGGGCAGTATAACGGATATTTAGCAACTCTGCAACAGGGTGAATGGTCAATATGGGCGATTGACATTGACACGCACCCACTTAAGATTGTGGAAGGTTGCCAATCTTTTGAGGATGCAAAAGAAGAAATGGAATCCACGCTCGGTACTGCTTCGCCTGATCCCTGGATGACGTTCGATGTATATAATGAGAACAACCAGTCTCTATGGGCATCTTAATTATAATACCCCATTAATATACGGGATCACATTGTTTAAAGCTTCTCTTCATTATTTATGAAATACTTGATTGATCGCGAAAAGTAATAATGCTCATTATGGATGAAATTATAAAAGCATTGGAGATTTGTGAGACTAGATTGGATCCGGAAGTCTTGAAAACGGTTCTTGATGCAAGGAATCGTGTGTCGCCCTGGGTCATCGAGGAACTGGATGAGGATGAGGTGTTCGTGTTTGGTTCTGACGAAATGGGTATCCATGATGGACGTGCCTCGCTAAAGGCCGTGGATGAGTATGGGGCTCAGCAGGGTTTCGGGGAGGGGCTGTCTGGAAAGTCCTATGCCATTCCGACAACAAAAGTAAATCCTAAGTATGAGGAAGATGCAAAGAAGTATTTGGATGAGCTGAAGAATGCAAAGACAAGAGAAGAAAGGGAACAAATACTGAATGACCACAAGGACGATTATAAAGACAGAAAAGGTGATGATGCTTTTAAGTTAGTACGTGACTTGGAAATGGAAATTATGCCGTCGGTGAAGAAGTTCATCACAACGGCCGGGAAGAATCCGAACATGAAGTTCCTCGTAACTCGTATCGGTGGCGGTTTTGCTGGTTTTTCTGATTCAGACATGGCTCCTCTCTTCAAGGATGTGCTTAAGTTGAAGAATGTGTATCTTCCCAAGAGTTTCTTGGATGAATTGTTTGATGTTTCGCTCAACATAAATTGTCCTTCGCATCTGGTTCCTTCGAAATGTGAAGGTGACGAGGACTTCCCCAAGGCATTGGAGAGGCAATTGGCTTGGTACAGCAGATGGGTGAGAAAGAACCTCTTCCATGAGAGAAAGGACTTAAAAGTGATTGACGCGATGGAGACTATGTGCAATTGTGTCATGAAGGCCGTGGATATGTATTACCGAGGTCTGCCTGCCAATGCGTATAACAGCGTGAAGGATGGTTTGGATAATCTGATTGGAGCTGATGGGTATTGTTCTTTCTCTGAACTGAAGGGTGAAAGGTTTTATCGGATGCGTGTGGAGAGCGACAACTGGGTGAAAAGGACCGTGGATAAGAATGGTATGTTCCACATCCCTTTTACCTTGCGCGGAATTGTGAAGACGCAGCGATATAGTGTGCCAGGATTTCCTTGTCTGTATTTGGGTAAACATATTGAGGGATGCTGGGAAGAGTTGGGAAGACCGACTTTGTCAAATTGCTTGATTTCAAGATTTGAGCAGAAAGAGGGTGTGTCTATAAAAGTTCTCGACATGAGGATTCCTGATGAGGATGAATGGTTTGTTGGCAAGGGAAGGGACGTGATAAAGCCTCTTTCGAAGATTAGGAATATGGTCGTTTTGTTCCCGTTGATCATTGCTTGCACCTTCAAGACTAAAAGTCTGAATGCTACTTTTAAGCCTGAGTATATTGTGCCTCAGCTGCTTCTGCAATATGTGAAGGAGTATGGGTATATACAGAATAGATTAGTGAAGAAGGATGAGAGGGAGATATATGGAGTGATGTATACTTCTGTGCAAAAGCCAACGAGAGAGCTGGCTGATGTGGTGCAAGACAACACTTATGACAATGTTGTGCTGCCTGTGATAGACATCAAGGAGTCTTATTGCAGCAGACTGCGAGACATATTTGAATGGACGGATCCGTATTGCGTTGAATTTGTATCGGTTAGCAATAACACTGCTTCAATGCGCAGCGGAAGTCGATTTGAGGAAATTGAGCACCAAATCGATTTGCTTAACACGGACGAGGAATAGGGAATAGGGGATAAAAGATGAAAACAAAGGTCAAATGAGGTGGTACTCTCATTTGACCTTTGCTGAATTATGTGACTGTGAACGATTCGGAGGCATCGGTCCTGCTTACTGAGGGCGTCTGCGGGGAGGGAACTGACCACCGCCTGGCCAACCGCCAGCTCCGGGTTTCTGCCAAAGGGCGTCGAGCCAGATCTGCAGGTCCTGCATCATCTGGGTGTGGTACTTGAAGTGTTTTCCACATCCCCATCCGTGGCCGCCGCTGGGATAGACGTGCATATTGGCGCGCACACCTGCCTTCTTGAGGGCGAGGTAGTACTCGGCTGAGTTGCGAGGAGGAACGAGGAAGTCGTCGTCGGAGAGGAGCAGGATGGCGGGAGGAGTCTGCGCATTGACCTGGAGGTGGTTGCTGTAGAGGTCTTCCATCTCGCGTGTGGCATCCTCACCCACAAAGCAGTTGTGGGAGTCCATGTGGGTGTAGTCCTTGTCCATGGAGATGACGGGGTAGAAGAGAATCTGGAAGTTGGGGCGTGTCTCCTCGGGGTTGTGGGTGGCGATAGTTGAGGCGAGGTGACCGCCGGCGCTGCTGCCAAGGACGCCAACCTTTTGAGGGTCGATGCCCCATTCCGTTGCCTTCTCGCGGATGATGCGGATGGCTTCGGTGGCGTCGCTCATGGGCACTTCCTTGTGCCCCATAGGCATGCGGTAGGAGAGGACGATGGTGGTGATGCCCTGAGGGGCAAATTCGTTGGCCCAGTCGTAACCCTCGGCACCGAGTGAGAGGACGCGGTAGCCTCCGCCGGGAATGACAAGGACGGCGACGTCCTTCTTTACGCTGTCTTCGGGGAAGTAGACACGGATGCTGGGCTTGAAGTTACGCTTCTCGGCGTCGTAGGGCTGTGTCTTGTCGATGCCGTTGGAGTTGGGCAGGCCGTCTGGCCACATGTCGATGTCGATTACGTTTTTTACCTGGGCCGTAGCGCCAAGCATTGTCCCAAGCATGAAAAGGGATAAAAACAGTTTCTTCATTTGTCTATTCGTTTTGGTACTCTTCCTATTTATGACGATGAAACTATCGTTTCGTTTAATTTTGGACCTTGTCATACTGCCAAAGCAAACGCGCTAGGATTGACTCTTAGCGCGTTCGCGATAGTATGGGAGAATGTTTCTCGTATGGGTGTGATTTTCTTTCTATTACTTCACGAGACGTACCTCGTAGATTTCGCCAACCTGGCGTCCGGGCTTAGAGACGAACTTGATGCGTACCTGCTTCTTGCCTTGGAGGGCATTGGCGGGGATGGGGTAGGTCTCGTACTTCCACTGCGAGCTGCGCCACTTCTTGGTGTTGTTGACCGAGGTGACGAGGACATCGTCGGCATAGAGGTCGTACTCGCAGGTGCGCCACTCGTCCTGTCCCCAGTAGCGAACGCGAACGGAGAGGTTCTTCTCGCCTTTGGTCTGCATCAAGTAGCTGAATGAGGCACCGTTGCGGGCATCGCGGAAGGGAACGTCGTTGGTGACACCACGGCTTGAGCCCTGGTCGGCCTCCATGAAGTGGTCGCTCTCGGGCTGCTGCTCACCGGGCTGTACCTTGTCGGTGGTGCGTGCATCGAGTTCCATGCGCTCCTTCTCCTCAGCGGCAAGGCGCTGAACGTACTCCTTGTAGTCCTTGCTACCGAGAGCGAGCCAGTAGAGCATGTAGCGGCTGTCGTGAATCTCGAAGAATGGCATCAGCTCGCCGGTGATGTCGTTGGCGGCATCGAGCGTGATGGGGTTCTCCGTACGTGTCTTGAGTGTGAAGTGGAGGGGCTTGCCATTGACGGGTACGAGGTCGCGGGCAATGTCTTCTATCTTATTGGCAATGAGGAAGGGTGCTTGGTCGACGGGCAGCTTCTTGCCACTGGCCATCTGGCCGAAGCGGCTGTCGTCGGCAAGCAGTCCGCGCAGGTCTTCGACGCCCGTCTTCATACCCAGTACGATGGGACCGTACATGATGGAGACGTACTGAGGCACGTTGGGCATGTGCTCGATAGAAGCGTGCATGGGGAACTTGATGTCGATGACGTCGCCCTTCTGCCAAGCGCGGTTGATGGAAACGTATGTACCTGGCATCCAAGCCTTTTCCTTGACGCTCTTACCATTAACGAGCACATCAAACTCGCCCTTGCTGACCCAGCTGGGATAGCGCAGACGAAGGGTGAAATTGTCCTTGCCCTCCGTAATGGTTATCTTGCTTGACTCACCGTAGGGGAACTCCGTCTCCTGCTTGAGCTTCAAGCCATGCTGTCGCCAGTTGAGCTCAGAGGGTACATAGAGATTGACATACAGCTGGTTGGCATACTTTGCCTGATTGGTCAGCTTTTGCTCGTGGGTGTAGATGAACTGGTTGTACTTGCCATGGTTCTCCATACCGGTTCCCACACAACACCACATGGCCTCGTTGGGCACGGAGTAGTTGCGATAGTGACGGGGACGAGCAGAGGTGAAGTAGACGTATCCACCATGCTCAGGATGCTGGGTAGAGAGGATGTGGTTGAAGGTAGCGCGCTCGAAGAAGTCGGCATAGAGCGCGTTGTCGGGCTCCATGCGAACCAGGTCCTCGGTCAGCTTCAACATGTTGTTGGTGTTGCACGACTCCAGTCCGTCGATGTCCTGAGTCCAGTCGATGCAGGCCTCGACGCTGGGGAAGTGCTCGCGGCGGCTGTTACCACCTAATGAAAGGCTGCGACGGTTGACAACCTCGTCCCAGAAGAAACGGCTTGCCTCGGTATAATCGGCATCGCCACTCAGTTCGGCCACACGGGCGAAACCAACGACCTTGGGCACCTGCGTGTTGGCGTGGATGAGGTCGAGGTGCTTGCCGTTGTGCTCCTTCATGGGGTTGAGCAACCACTTGTGGCTGTAGCGCTTAGCTGCGGTGAGGTACTTCTCGTCCTTTGTTATGGCGTAGGCGTCGGCCAGTACTTCGTTTACACCACCGTGCTCCATGCCCAGGAGGCGCTCCAACTGCTCGTCCGACACGTTGGAAGCAATGTCGATGAGCCAGTCGCAGGTCTGGAGGAACATCTGCTTGGCGTCCTCGTTGCCGCAGTAGAGCCAGCAGTCGCGCAGACCGGCCTCAACCTTATGGAGGTTGTACCAGGGCACCCATGCACCATTGAAGGTGCGGAAGTTGCCTTGCTTGAACTCTGTCCACATCTTGTTACTATTGGGTACGCCACCCAGATAGCCCTTGCCCCAGACGGGGTAGTTCTTCTCGGCAGCCTCCATGCATTTCTTCAGCTCGGCGAGCATGTACAGCATTCGGCGCTCGCACTCCTTGTTGCCCTGTGCGGCATACATCGCCATGGCGGTGAGGTAATGTCCACCGACGTGACCGTCAAGGCCGGCCCAGTTGGGGAAGTAGGGGGCAATCTCCTTCATGCCGGCCTCCTTGCGGAAGGGGGCAAGCAGACGGTCTACGTCATAGCGCAGAAGCGTGTGTGCGTTGACGTCGAAGGCATGCTTCAGCACACCACCGGTAATGGTGACGTCGGAGATGGGAAATTCGTTAGGATAGAGTTTGTCTTGTGCTTGGCCGGGCAGCATGGCAGTGGCCAAAAGTGTAGTAAAAAGGATTTTTCTCATGGGTTTGTTCTTTCAATTGCGCGGTAAAAGTACAGAAATTCTTTCAATTACGCAAAAAATATACCTATTTTATATGTTTATGAACCTTGTATGCCTTCTTTCACTCCGCTTTGTTCTCCTTTTTTACAATCCAGATGCTTATTTCGTAAAGGAACCAGATGGGGAGAGAGACGATGATGAGCGTGAAGGGGTCGGTGGTGGGCGTGATGACGGCGGCGATGATGAGGATGGCAACAATCGCGTGGCGTCGGTACTGCGACATCCAGACGGCTTTCATCAAGTGGAGCTTGGCGAGCAGCCAGGCGAGGACGGGAATTTCGAATACGATGCCAAAGGCTAGAGACATCAGGAGGAGGGTGTCGACGTAGGAACTGATGGTCAGCATGTTGTCTATGTCGGGACTGACCTGGTAGAGCCCAAGGAAGTGGACGGTGAGGGGGAAGAAGAAGAGGTAGTTGAGCAGGATGCCAACGAGGAACGTGAGGTAGGCGCTGAGGGTGATTTGACGAGAGTAGCGCCGCTCATTTTCGTAGAGGGCAGGGGAGATGAACCCGAAAAGGACGTACAGGACGTAGGGTGAGGCAGCCAGAAGACCGACGCACATGGCCGTCTTGAGGTGTATCATCATCTGCTCTGCAAGTCCGGTGTTGATGAGGTGAAGGTCAAAGGCATCGACTCCCAACCATCTGTACGTCATGAAGTTGCTGTGGCAGGGCGCAAGGATGACGTTGAACATCGTCTCCTTGAAGCAGAATGCTGCAACGCCCGACACAAATACAACCACAAAGATGCGTATCAAGCATCCGCGCAGTTCCTCCAGGTGATACCAAAAGTTCTTTTCTTCGCTCACTTCGACTTTGTCTTTTGTCTGTTTTTCCTTGTCCAAGGGGCGACCGACTCACTCTTTCTTCTGCTCCTTCTCTTCGTCGGCGTCGATGCCCTTCATTCCGTCCTTGAAGCTCTTAACTCCACGGCCCATTCCGTGCATCAACTCGGGTATCTTCTTGCCTCCAAAAAGGAGGAGAACAACCACTACAATAAGGATGATTTCTGTAGTTCCAATCATAATGTTCTATTGTTTTAACGTTTAAAAAAATTCTTGTTCAAAGTCTCATTTTTCGGGATTCAGATACCTCATGTATTCGGAGTAAGGAATGTGGCGTCCGCCCATCGTCTTGAGATGGTCCGTCTCAAACTGGCAGTCGATGATGCCTCCCGTGTCTTCGAGCAGTTGGGCCAAGTAGATCAAGGCCAGCTTGGAGGCGCTGGGTACAAGGCTGAACATGCTTTCTCCGAAGAAATTGTTGTCCAGGTTAACGCCATAGAGTCCACCGACAAGTCGTGCGTTTCCCTGCTCATCCAGGTCGGTCTTGTCCCAAACTTCGATGGATGCACAGACGTGCAGATCGTGCAGCTTCTTGTACGCCTCCATCATGTCGTCGCCAAGCCAGGCTCCTCGCTGGTGATAGCGCTCGTCTGCTTGACTGCAACCTCGTATGACGTCTTCAAAAGCCTTGTTTACAGTTACTTCGTAGGTTCCCTTCTTGATGAGCTGGCGCATCGAATGGCTGATGTGAATCTCTTTGGGGAAGATGACGAAGCGGTCCATCGGACACCACCAGAGGATTTCTTCGTTCTCGCGAAAACCATACCAAGGAAAGATGCCCAGACTGTAGGCCGTGATGAGTCTCTCGGGTGAGAGATCGCCACCAACCGCTATGAGTCCGTCTTCCTCACCGTAGATGGGGTTGGGGAACAGATAGGGATCGTCTGATAGTCTGCAGATCATCTTTTCTTCGCTTTAACTTATTATATATGATGCTTCGACGATGTTTATACGATGCACTTCAGGTCTTCGCCGTCGAGTTCGATAGTGGCATTTCCACCCTTCTTCAACTTGCCAAAAAGGATTTCGTTCATGAGGAGCGGAGTGAGGTGCTGCTGTATGACGCGATCCATCTCGCGTGCTCCGTAGAGTGTGTTGAAACCTCTGGCAAGCAAGAACTTGTGTGCCTTGCTGGTGAGCTTCATCGCTACGTTCTTGGATGCCAGGCGAGAAGAGAGTTGCTGCAACTTCTTGTCGAGAATGAGGCTGGCCATGTGTTCGTCCATCTCGTTAAAGACAACAGTACCCGAAAGACGGTTGAGGAACTCGGGCTTGAAGGTCTTCTTGACGGTTGCCAGCATGGCTTGTCCCTTGGTCTGCCCGCCGCCAAAGCCTACGGCAGCCTGTCCCGCATATTGAGCACCGGCGTTGCTGGTCATGACAAGGATGACGTTGCGGAAGTCGGCCTTGTTGCCCTTGTTGTCGGTCAGTCGGGCGTAGTCCATGACTTGCAGGAGAATGTTGTAGATGTCAGCGTGTGCCTTCTCAATCTCGTCGAGCAATAGCACGCAGTTGGGGGTCTTGCGAATCGCATCCGTCAGTTGTCCGCCCTCTTCATAGCCCACGTATCCGGCGGGTGAACCGATGAGTTTTGACACGGCATGCTTTTCGGTGTATTCGCTCATGTCGAAGCGGACCAGCTCGATGCCAAGCTGTTGTGCCAGCACCTTGCAGACCTCCGTCTTTCCCACACCTGTGGGGCCAACAAACAAGAGTGAGGCGATGGGCTTGTCGGGTTCCAAAAGGCCTGCTTTCGACATCATGACGGAGCGGACAATCTGCTTTACGGCGTCGTCCTGGCCATAGATGTCGTTGCGGATTCGCTTGTCCAGGTTCTTCAGTTCTGAGTTGTCCTGACTGGTCAACGCCTTAGCGTCGATGCGACAAACGTCGGTCAAGATGTGCTTTATAATATCTACACTAACCTTTTGATATCGTGTTGCTTTTGGAGTTCCGTTCTTGCCAAGCAGAGGGTTCTGCTGAAGATAGGCGCCAGCTTCGTCGATAATGTCGATGGCCTTGTCCGGAAGGAAGCGGTCGTGGATGAGGGCATCGCTTTGTCTCACAGCATACTGTATGGCCTCAGCATCGTAACGCACGCCATGGTGCTCTTCGTAATTGGGAAGCAGTCCGTCGATGATTTCGATGGTTTCCTCAACCGTGGGTTCCTTGACGTCAATCTGCTGAAAACGGCGTGCAACAGCCTTGTTGCTTGCTATCTTCTTGTTATATTCTTGATAGGTAGTGCAGCCGATGAAGCGTATGCTGCCATCTTCGAGGTATGGCTTCAGCATGTCGGCAGCGTTGGTCGTGTTGTTGCCTCCGCCCGAACTCATGATGGTGTGAATCTCGTCGATGTAGATGATGCAGTTGCCACGATTCTTGGCACCTTCCAGCACGCTGGTCATGCGCTTCTCAAACTCGCCGTGGAAGCTGGCACCAGCCACGATAGACGCCATGTTCAGGGCGTAGATTTGCTTGTCCTTCAACCATTTGGGAACGTCGCCATTGTCGATGAGACGGGCAAGGCCGTAGATGAGCGACGTCTTGCCGACACCCGGTTCGCCCACGAAGAGCGGGTTGTTCTTGTCCTTGCGGCATAGAACGCGGATACATCGTTTGAGTTCTGCTTCACGACCGATAAGCGGATTCTTCTGCTTATACGTGTCGCTTATCGAGGTGACGAGGTCTTCCCAAGGCTCGCGTTTTTGCTTCTTGGCTGTCTTCTCTTGTCCAAAGCCCTGACCCAGCGAGCCTAAGGCTCCCATGAGCCGACCGGCACTTGCCATCAGCTTGCCATAAAGTTCATCGGGTGAAAGTTTGTTGATGTCAATCTTCTCGCCGTTGATGTAGGCCTGAGTGATGACCTTCGAGTTGACCTGCTCGGGCTTGGGATGACTCTGGATGTATTTGTTGATGTCTTCGGCATACATGAGTTCGATTCCCTCGGCAGTTGCCACGGCGTCGTCGCCGAAATTCTTCTCCAGAATGTAATGGGCAAATGAGTCGTCGAGCCTATAGATGCCGTCAATTATGTCTGCCACGGTTATGGGATTCACATAGGACCTTGACTCGTTTTGGTTCATTTCCTCCCACGTCTGCTTTACATGGTCGGTGAGTTCTCCCAACTGCATGGAAGGCATCACGATAAGTTCTTGATCCTCAGTAGGAATTGAATCCAGACGCTGCAGAAAGTTGGCCAGTTCGCCGTGCAACTCGGCTTGATCAACGCCAGACTGCAGGCAGTAGGCTAGGAATTCGCTCTGCCACGAAATGGAGTACAGCAGATGCTCGGGCGTCACAAATTCTGAGTAGTGCTGCTTGAACGAGTCGAGCGTTGCGGTCATGCTCTCGATGACCCTTTCGGTACATTTTTCTTTGTCTATCTGGAATATGGCTTCTATCATAAATTATGCTTCTTCAATTGTCAGTTTAAGCGGGAATCCGTTTTGGCGGGCCAGGTCCATCGTGTAATATGCCTTTGTTTGGGCAATATCCTTGTAATACGTGCCCACCACCGCCTTGCCTTCGTTGTGAATCTTGAGCATGATGGTCTCCGCATCCTCGGCTGACTTCCGGAAGATGCTTTTCAGCACCATGACGACAAAGTCCATCGTCGTAATGTCATCGTTGTGCATGATGACGTTGTACATGGAAGGTTCCTTGACCTTGAATTTTGTGCTCGTCGAATGCGAAGTCTGCGTGTTGGCCATCCGTTCCCGAATTGTAGTTTTTTTACTGATATTGTCTGATTCTTACGTCAACATTGGTTCCTTCCAGCAACTGGGCAACCTTCTGAATTTCAGTCTGTCCGTAGTGATAGGGGAAGAGCACCTTGGGTTTGATGGTGCGTGCCGCCTTGCTCACTTGCTCTGGCGTCATGGTGAAGGGAAGGTTGCAGGGCAGGAAGGCCACGTCGATGTCCTTGATGTTCTCCATCTCGGGAATGTCCTCGGTGTCTCCTGCGATGTAGATGCGGAATCCTTCGATGTCGAGGACATAACCATTGTCGCGTCCCTTGGGGTGGAACTGCTGTTTGTCGGGCGAAGAGTTGTAGGCTGGCACGGCAGAGACACTCCATTTGGCCACCTTTTGCTCGTCGCCATTCTTCATGATGGAACCCTTGCCACCAAGGATTTCCGAACTGCGAGGGTTGACAATCAGGACGGTGCCCTTTTTCGTCAGTTGCTCAATGGCCTTTGCGTCGAGGTGGTCGGCATGCTCGTGTGTGATAAGAATGACGTCTGCCTTGGGCAGGTTTGTGTAGTCGGTGACAGGTTGTACTTTATCGGTAACGGGGTCCACGTACAGCCACTTGTTGCCAATCTGCATGCGCACGCTGCCGTGCTTGATGCAGTACATGTCCACCTTGGTTCCCTTTTTGGTCACGAAATGGTCTACTTCGCCTTGTGCATGGCTGTTCGAAAGGCAGCCAAAGAGGACTGCCAGCGTAAGAAGTACGCTCTTGGTATTTTGCAAAATGTTCATCTTTTCTTGTTATTTTGTTTGTTCTGTTTAATCCATCAGCAGAGCCTTCAGCGCAGCAATATCTTCAGATTTCGTCTCCCAAGACGTGACGAAGCGTACCTTTGACTCCTCTTGGCCACGAGGTCCCCAGTATTCGAAGCTGGCCTCGGGCAACAGTTTGTCGATAAGCGTGTTGGGCAGAATGAAGAACTGCTGGTTGGTAGGGGAGTCGATGAAGGTTTTGTAGCCCTTTTCCTCGAAAGCCGAACGGAGTTCCTTGGCCAGTTGGACGCCGTGGCGACCAATGCGCAAGTAGAGGTCGTCGGTGAACATGGCACCAAACTGCATGCCCAAGAGTCGGCCTTTGGCGAGGACAGATCCGTGGGCCTTCATCAGGGTGAAGAAGTGTGGAAGCAACTTCTCGTTGTTGCAGACCACGGCTTCGCCGAACAAGGCCCCCATCTTGGTTCCGCCAATGTAGAAAACGTCGGCAAGACGTGCCAGGTCGGGTAGGGTGAGGTCGGCAGATGCTGCCAAACCGAATCCCAGTCGTGCCCCGTCGATGTAGAGGGGAATGTCGTAGGCACGGCATGTTTCCGAAAGGCGGGTCAGTTCGTCCTTGCTGTAAAGGGTTCCAAATTCGGTGGGGAACGAAATGTAAACGGCACCGGGAGCAACCATGTGGGTCCAGGTGTCGTCGGCGTAGAAGTCCCTAAGATATTGGTCTACTTCATCGGGGCACAGCTTGCCATCGTGTGAAGGCAGGGAGATGACTTTGTGACCGGTCAGTTCGATGGCACCGGCCTCGTGAACGTTGATGTGCGCCGTCTCGGCAGCGATAACCCCTTCTGTTGTACGAAGGAGTCCGTCCAGGACGGTCGCATTCGTCTGTGTGCCGCCAACCAGGAAGTGTACTGCAGCATTGGGCGCCTCGCAAGCCTGGCGTATCTTTTCTTTGGCGTCTCGGCAGAAGTCATCCTCGCCATAGCCAGAGGTCTGGGTTGTGTTATTTCGTACGATGGCCTCGAGCACCTCGGGATGCGCTCCTGCCATGTAGTCGCAGTCAAAATGTATCATTTTTGTATCTGTCAAGTATTGATTTTCAGTCCATTGGGTAGTGTACACCCCATTCCTCGCGGAGGCTGTCCATCTGCTCCATGATAGAGATTGTCTCGGCATGAGGCATCATGGGCGACTCCAGAAGTCCCTCTTCGAGACAACGCTTACATTCAAGCACCTGGTACTCATATCCGTTGACCATCTCGGCAGGACGCTCGATGCGCTCCACCAGTTCGTAGTTGCGATAGACCTCGATGAGTTCGGGGCAGTTGACGTTGTCCACACGAATGTAGCCGTCCGTTCCGCTCACGATGCCTTGGCGGTCATTGAGCGTGAGGGCGCCTGACTGCAAGTTAGCCATCTTGCCATCGGCAAAACTGAGCGAGATGCTCTCCATAAGGTCCATGCCGGTGGGGCCGAGATGCACGTTGGTGACTGTGCGAACGATGTCGGTTCCGAAGTACATGCGCGCGAAGTTTAGGACGTAGACGCCCAGGTCGAGTAGGGCACCTCCGCAGAGTTCGGGGCGAACGATGCGCTCCTTGTTCTCCATCATGTAGCAGAGGGTGGCTGTGAGAATGCGGGGCTCGCCAATGATGCCGCTCTCCATCAGTTCCTTAACCTTGTGGGATAGAGGCATGTAGCGAGTCCAGATGGCCTCGGTGATGAAGACGCCTTTTGCGTGTGCCATCTCTATGAGTTCCTTTGCCTCGCGTGCGTTGGCCGTGAATGCCTTCTCAACGAGGACGGGCTTGTTGTGCTCAAGGGCAAGCTTGGCATGGGGATAGTGGTGAGAATGAGGAGTGGCGATGTAAACGAGGTCAACGTCCTTGTCGTCAACAAGTTCTTCGTAGCTGCCAAAGCGCTTTTCGATGCCATACTCGTCGGCAAACTCGTCTGCTTTCTCCTTTGAACGGGATGCGATGGCTATTACCTCAGCGTTTGTGAGAGGGGCTAATGCTTGTGCCATCTTATGGGCAATCCATCCTGCTCCAATTATGCCAACTCTGATTTTTTCCATTAGTCTTCAGTATTACAAGGTTTAAAATTCATTTCTTTGATTGCCTTTTCCTGGGGGAAGGCGAAGTAGGTGCAGGTGGCTTCGGTGCAGACGTTGCCTTCGGCATCGGCCAAGGTTGCATCGATGAGTACAATGTTGCGTTTTTGTTCACGAATGTGCGCGCGAACGGTTATTTCGCCCTGGTTGGTTGCCACGGGGCGCTTGTACCTCGTTTCCATCTTGCTCGTTACTCCGGCGGTTTGCAGCTTGCGTGTCACGACCCAACCGCACACCTCGTCCAAAAGTAGAGCCTGAATGCCTCCGTGCAGGGTGTTCAGCCAACCCTGGTAGTTGTCCGAAGGCTTCCATCTTGTCACGATATCGTCTCCATCTTCATAGAAACAAAGGTGCAAGCCAAAGGGGTTGTCGGGCGAACATCCGAAGCAATTGTACCCTTCCATCCCTTGCCAGGGATTTATGATCTTTCTTATGTCCATTTGACATTTACAATGTTTTAGTCTAGTTCACAATTGCAAAGATACGAATTTAAATCGAAAGACGTCCAAAGTCGCATTATTTTTTGTCACTTACGCTTCAATTTGGTCATCGATGTGCGGTTAGTCTTAAAATTGAGAGTTCAATGGGCAAGAAACTGGCGAACGGACGAGAGAATCAAACTGTAAACAACAACTCCTTCTTTGTTGCGCATTTTACCGCTTTATGCTTACTAAAAGTTTTCAAAAACATTGATTCTTGTGCAAAATGCTATCCGCGTGTGTAGATTTTATTAAAATGGCTTGTTTTTTATCGAAAAAGTGTGTACTTTTGCAAGCGGAAAGAAATGAACGATATTTCTTTATTATATAAAATAAGGTAAAGAGCGACAGCTTTATGAAGTCATCGAATTCTGCAAAGACACCTGTCCGTCTGGTGCTTGAAGACGGAACGACATTTCAAGGTTTTTCTTTTGGCTACGAAAAAGCAGTAGCCGGCGAGGTAGTTTTCAATACTGCCATGATGGGATATCCTGAGAGCCTCACCGACCCCAGTTATGCGGGTCAGTTGATGGCTCTTACTTTTCCATTGGTGGGCAACTATGGCGTTCCCGAATTTCGCATGGAAGAGAACGGACTGCCAACCTTCATGGAAAGCGACAAAATATACGCAAGTGCCATTATCGTGAGCGACTATAGCGACGAATATTGCCACTGGAACGCCAAGGAGTCGCTGGCCGACTGGCTGAAGCGCGAACAGATACCTGGCATCACGGGCATTGACACGCGCCAGCTCACCAAGGTGCTGCGCGAAAAGGGTAGCATGCTTGGACGCATCGAGTTTGCCGACGAAAAGGCAGAGGACTTCGGCCAGTACGAAGGCATCAACTTCGTGGCAGAGGTTAGTTGCAACCGCATATTAACCTACGATCCCAACATCTACTCTGAACCCTTGAATCGACTGTCGGAAGATGCTGTTCCCGTAGTGAAGGCAAAGAGTCAGAAAAGGGTCGTACTCGTTGACTGTGGTGTGAAGGCAAACATCCTTCGCTGTCTGCTCAACCGTGGAATAGAGGTCATCCGCGTGCCTTGGGACTACGATTTCAACCAACTGGACAAGGATGGCAAGATGGGCTTCGACGGCCTCTTCCTGGCCAATGGTCCAGGCGACCCGGACACTTGCTCAGTCACGGTAGACAACATAAAGAAATTCATCGACAACGAGATTCAGAGAGGCAGCAGCGTACGTCCTATCATGGGTATCTGTATGGGTAACCAGTTGCTCTCGAAAGCTGCCGGTGCAACTATCTATAAATTAAAGTACGGTCATCGTAGTCACAACCAGCCCGTGAGAATGGTGGGAACGGAACGTTGCTTCATTACTACTCAGAATCACGGATATGCTGTTGACGCCAGCACGCTGGCTCATGACTGGGAACCCTTGTTCGTGAATATGAACGACGGCTCTAACGAGGGTGTTCGCCATAAACTGTATCCTTGGTTCTCTGCACAGTTCCACCCCGAAGCTTGTGCCGGACCTGTTGATACAGAATTCCTCTTCGACTGGTTTGTAACCTATCTGAACGGCGACACACCCGACTTCAACGAAAATCGTCTTTCTGACCGCGAAAGAGCGCAGCTTCAGGCAAAGCCTCGCAAGGTGTTGCTGCTTGGTTCTGGTGCGCTCAAGATTGGTGAGGCTGGTGAGTTCGACTACTCTGGTTCGCAGGCTTTGAAGGCGATGCGTGAGGAGGGAATCGAAACCATCCTGATCAATCCAAACATTGCCACCGTCCAGACAAGTGAAGGAGTGGCAGATCAGATTTATTATCTGCCCGTAACACCCTATTTCGTTGAAAGAGTAATAGAAAAGGAGCGTCCTCAAGGTATTCTCCTTTCGTTTGGTGGTCAGACGGCGCTGAACTGCGGCGTTAAACTCTATGAATCTGGCGTACTGGAAAAGTATGGTGTACAAGTTCTTGGTACACCCGTTCAGGCTATCATCGACACGGAAGATCGCGAACTGTTTGTACAGAAACTCGACGAAATCGGAGTAAAGACAATTAAGAGCCAGGCTTGCGAGACGATTGCAGAGGCACGTGAGGCAGCAGCCAAATTGGGCTATCCCGTCATTCTGCGTGCGGCTTACGCCCTGGGTGGACTGGGCAGTGGTTTCTGCGATAACGAAGAAGAACTCAACAAGTTGGCAGAGAAAGCCTTCTCGTTCTCTCCTCAGGTTTTGGTGGAGAAGAGCCTAAAGGGCTGGAAGGAAATCGAGTATGAAGTTGTTCGCGACCGTTTCGACAACTGCATCACGGTTTGTAACATGGAGAATTTCGACCCCCTGGGTATTCACACGGGCGAAAGTATCGTTATTGCTCCCAGCCAGACACTCACGAATGCCGAGTACCACAAATTGCGCGCTTTGGCAATTCGCATTATTCGTCATATTGGAATTGTTGGTGAGTGTAATGTGCAGTACGCATTTGATCCAGTCAGCGAAGACTACCGCGTCATTGAGGTGAATGCTCGTCTGAGCCGTTCTTCTGCTCTGGCTTCGAAGGCTACGGGTTACCCATTGGCATTCGTGGCAGCAAAACTTGGATTGGGATATGGTCTCTTTGACTTGAAGAATTCTGTAACCAAAACCACATCTGCTTTCTTTGAACCAGCACTTGACTATGTTGTCTGCAAGATTCCTCGCTGGGATCTTGGTAAGTTCCGTGGTGTAGACAGAGAGCTTGGCAGCAGCATGAAGTCGGTCGGTGAGGTTATGGCAATTGGACGTACCTTCGAAGAGAGCATCCAGAAAGGTCTGCGTATGATTGGCCAGGGCATGCACGGATTCGTCGGAAACAAGGAACTGAAGATTGATGATATCGATGCCGCTCTGAAGGCTCCTACAGACAAGCGTATATTTGTCATAGAAAAGGCTTTCTTTGCAGACTATACCATCGATCAGATACATGAACTCACAAAGATCGACAAGTGGTTCCTTGAGAAGTTGCTCCACATCTACCATATTAATTCACGCCTGCGCGAGACGTCATTTGCAGAAATCACACCTGCCTTAATGCTTGAAGCCAAGGTCTATGGATTCACGGATTTCCAGATTGCGCGCGGTCTCAAGATGGAGAAGGAGATGGACATCGAGCAGGCTATGCTGCAGATACGCAGCAAACGTAAGGAAATGGTTATCGTACCTTACGTAAAGCAGATTGATACGCTTGCTGCTGAGTATCCCGCACACACTAATTATCTCTACTTGACTTATAGCGCCGTTGCTCACGACATTCAGTTCGAGCATGACCTGCGCAGTATTGTGGTACTGGGAAGTGGTGCCTATCGCATTGGTTCCAGCGTGGAGTTTGACTGGTGTGGTGTCCAGGCACTCAATACCATCCGCAAGGAAGGTTACCGTAGCATCATGATTAACTATAACCCCGAGACCGTATCTACGGACTATGACATGTGCGAACGTCTCTACTTTGACGAATTGACATTCGAGCGCGTCATGGACATCGTCGACCTGGAAATTCCTCGCGGAGTTATCGTAAGTACAGGTGGTCAGATTCCTAACAACTTGGCTGTCAAACTGGATGAACAGAATGTCACCATCCTTGGAACACAGGCTAAGTACATTGACAACGCGGAAGATCGCGATAAATTCTCGGCCATGCTTGACCGCATCGGAGTTGACCAGCCTGAGTGGAGTGCCTTGACATCGATGGAGGATGTAAATGCCTTTATCGATCGAGTAGGCTTCCCCGTTTTGGTTCGTCCTTCTTACGTGTTAAGTGGTGCAGCCATGAATGTATGTTCAAATCAAGAAGAGCTGGAACGCTTCCTGACATTGGCTGCCAATGTTAGCAAGAAGCATCCTGTGGTAATCAGCAAATTCATGCAGAATACCAAGGAGGTGGAAATGGATGCAGTAGCCAGAAATGGCGAAATCATTGCATACGCCATCTCCGAACACATCGAGTTTGCAGGTGTTCACTCAGGTGACGCCACTATTCAGTTCCCCGCTCAGAAGTTGTATGTTGAGACTGTTCGACGCATCAAGAAGATTTCCACCCAGATTGCCCGAGAGTTGAACATTTCTGGCCCCTTCAATATTCAATACCTTGCTCGCGATAATGAAATTAAGGTAATCGAGTGCAACCTTCGCGCCAGTCGTTCATTCCCCTTTGTAAGCAAGGTGCTTAAGATCAACCTCATTGAGTTGGCTACGCGTGTTATGCTTGGCCTACCTGTAGAGAAGCCCAGCAAGTCATTCTTCGACTTCGACTACGTTGGCATCAAGGCGAGTCAGTTCTCTTTCAACCGTTTGCAGAAGGCTGACCCTGTTTTGGGTGTAGATATGAGCTCTACCGGAGAGGTAGGATGTTTAGGTGAAGATGTAAACTGTGCCCTTCTCAAGTCGATGTTATCGGTTGGTCTGAGCATTCCTAAGAAGACCGTCCTGCTTAGTACGGGAACGACAAAGGAGAAAACTGCCATGCTGGATGCCGCTCGCATGCTGAAGGACAATGGTTACGAGCTGTATGCTACGGGTGGAACAAGTAAGTTCTTGTCGGAGAATGGCATTGAGAACACACTTGTTCATTGGCCATCCGAACCTGAAATGAAGCCTCAGGCACTTGACCTCCTTCATGACCACAAGATTGATATGGTCGTAAACATTCCGAAGGATCTAACGGTGGGCGAGTTGACGAATGGATACAAGATTCGTCGTGCAGCCGTGGATTTGAATGTACCTCTTATTACGAACTCACGACTGGCAGCAGCCTTTATTCGCGCTTTCTGCACCATCAGTCTGGATGATTTGGCAATTCGCAGCTGGCAAGAGTACAAGTAATTCCTTGTTTGTTTAGTTGTTCTTAATAACTAAAGGAGAAAGGTTCTGTTTGCCAAAATCCTGCGAGCAGTAAACCAAATAGTATCCAAATCAAAAGATATCCAGATAAGAAAAAGCGGAACGATTTCGTTCCGCTTTTTACGATTTCTATGACTTCTATGCTTTCTTTGTCTTGTTTAGAAACAAGTCCATGTTCACCTTTTTAATTTACAACATTTATTGGAGAACCATCGATGAATGCACGGATATTGGCGATAAGGATGTTCATCAGTCTCTGGCGTGCCTCAAGCGTTGCCCAAGCAATATGCGGAGTGAGGAAAACATTTGGAGCCTGCAAAATAGGGTTGTTTTCAGATGCAGGTTCTACACTCAACACGTCAGCACAAAAGGCTTTCAGACTATTGTGTGAAAGGGCTTCTGCAATGGCTGCTTCATTAACCAAGGGACCGCGTGCTGTATTGATGAGAATGCAGGAGGGTTTCATCTTTTGAAGGGTTACTTCGTTGACTAGGTTGTTTGTTTCTGGTGTCAAGGGACAATGTAATGAAATAACGTCACAGGTTTCCCAAAACATATCGCCTGTCAGTTTCGTGATCCCTTCTGGCAACTCTTCCTGTGCCTTGCTCGTGTGAACAACTACTTCCATGCCGAGTGCCTGTGCGATGAGGGACACTTGTCTGCCAATACGTCCGAAACCGTAAATGCCCATTCGCTTGTCTGCCAATTCGGTGAGCTGAGTGTCCCAGTAACAGAAGTCGGCATTTCGACTCCATTGCTTTTCATCCGTAATTTGATTCGTATAATGCTCAACACGGTTAGTAACGGAAAGCAACAGGGCAATGACCGTCTGGGCAACGGACTGTGTACTGTACGCTGGAATGTTGGTAACGACTACACCTTGCTCACGTGCGGCTTGGGTATCTATGATGTTGTAACCCGTGGCAGTTACACAAATGAGCTTCAAGCAAGGCAACTGCAAGAGCGTCTCACGGGTAAAAGGCACCTTGTTGGTCAAGACAATGTCTGCGTCTTTACAGCGTTCAACAATGTCCCCTACTTCTGTACGGTCATAGATGATGGTCTCGCCCATGCCTTGAATCGTTTCCCAATTCAAATCTCCTGGATTCAACGCGTATCCGTCAACGATTACAATCCTCATGAATATTTCTTGATTATTTTTACTGTTCAGTCTTTACTTTAGCTCAGTCCCTCAATCTCCCCGTTAATGATATCGATTCGCTCAGCCTGTGGACTCTTGGGCAGACCAGGCATTCGCATGATGTCTCCGGCAATGAGAACGAGCATCTCTGCGCCTGTATTGATGACAATGTCACGTACGTTAATCGTAAATCCGGTTGGAACGCCATATGCCTTTTGATCGGCAGAGAAGGAATACTGTGTCTTGGCAATGCAGATGGGGAAGTGGCTGATTCCAAGTTCGTTGATACGTTGTACCATCTTCTTGGCAGCAGGAGAGAAGGTGACACCATCTGCGCCATAAATCTTTTGACAAACAGCTGCGGCCTTCTCTTCCACGGTTGCTTCGTTGGGGTAGGTGAGGACGAGTGGTTTGCTTGGATTTTTCTCGATCGTCTCGACAACCAGGTTGGCCAATGGTTCAGCACCTTTACCACCCTCGAGGAACGCATTGTTGATAGCAAAACCTACTCCCTGCTCTTCGCAATGCTTACGGCAGAGTTCGATTTCCTCATCCGTATCCGTTGCAAAACGGTTGAAGCAGACTACGACGGTCTGTCCATAACCCTGTATATTCTGGATGTGACGATCCAGGTTTGCCAATCCCTTTTGCAGGCCCTCGAGATTAGGTTCTTTTATTGCCTCTACAGGAACTCCTCCATGCATCTTCAGTCCTTGCGTAGTTGCAACAAGGACAGTCAAGGCGGGTTGCAAACCACTCTTTCGGCACTTGATGTCATAGAACTTCTGTGCACCAAGATCCGCACCAAATCCTGCCTCCGTAATTACATAGTCACCGTAGGTCATAGCAAGACGAGTGGCCAATACAGAGTTGCAACCATGAGCAATGTTGGCAAAGGGACCGCCGTGGACGAAAGCAGGCGTATTCTCTGTTGTCTGAACAAGATTGGGATGTAGGGCATCTTGCAGGAGTACGCAGATGGCACCTGCAACTCCCATATCCTTGACAGTAAATGGTTTGCCATCGATGGTCGTTCCAAGGAGGATGTTCTCGATGCGACGACGCAGGTCTGCTGCATCCTGTGCCAAACAAAGAATAGCCATAATCTCAGAAGCTGGTGTGATGTCGAATCCGCTCTCCATCGTGACGCCATTTGTCTTTGCACCCAGTCCTGTAACAATGTAACGCAAATTGCGATCGTTGACATCAAGAACTCGCTTCCAGAGAATCTCCTTCATGGCAAATCCTTCGTCCTTATGCTGATAGATATAATTGTCCAGCAAGGCTGCAATCATGTTGTGAGCAGATGTGATAGCATGGAAGTCGCCTGTGAAATGAAGGTTAATCTTGTCCATGGGCAAGACCTGTGCATAACCGCCACCAGCTGCACCGCCTTTCATGCCAAAGCAGGGACCGAGGGAAGGTTCACGCAGGGCAACGACAGCGTTTTTGCCGATACTTTGAAGGCCTAATGCCAGTCCGATGCTGACGGTTGTCTTGCCAATTCCTGCCTTGGTTGGTGTAATGGCCGTAACAAGAATTAGTTTATGCTGCTTGATCTTTTCTTCGTCAATGAGCGCTTCCGGAACTTTTGCTATATACTTGCCATAGTGTTGAAGATCATCTTCTTTAATCCCCAAAGTATTAGCTACTTCGGTAATTGGTTTCAAGGGAGTTTCCCTTGCAATCTGAATGTCTGATTTCATGATATTTCTGCTAATTAATACGTTTAACATGCAAATATACATATTATTTTTCTATTAGCAGAAAAAAAGACCGAAAACTTATTTTGTTTCGGTCTTACGAATCACAGACTTTGTAATTCTTCGTTAAGTTTCAAATATTTTACATGTCTTCGGACATTCCGTCTTCATCTGCAGGTTTGCCCGAAACAATCTGTTTGAATGCCGTGGGTATGGGAGTCTCAAATTCCAACCTTTCACCGGTGATAGGATGATAAAAGAAAAGACGATAAGCATGGAGGCAAAGGCGACCGAGTGGGTTGGGGACATATTGTCCCTCAATGCCATATTTTGGATCGCCAACAACTGGATGTCCTATGTCTTGCATGTGAACACGAATTTGGTTTTTGCGGCCCGTCTCAAGTCGCATCTCTACGAGTGAGTAGTTCTCCTGGGCATTCAGCGTGTGGAAATGTGTGATGGCAAGTTTTCCTCCATTGTCAACGGGTGACGAGTAGGTGACATAGGCTTTGTTGTCTGTCAGCCAACTCTGGACAGTTCCGCCATCCTTCTCCATCTTGCCAACCAGAACGGCACAATAGCGGCGGTCGAAGACTCGGCCTTTCCAGTCTTCCTGCATAATCTTGGCCGCTTCAATGCTCTTGGCATACATCATGAGACCGCTGGTGTCTCGGTCGAGGCGATGAACGCAATGGGCGTGACACTTAAAATGACGTCGTTGGAAATATTCGTCAAGAACGGTCTTAATGCAGAATTGCTTGGCAGACGCTGCCATAGAGAGGATGCCAGCCGCCTTTTCTATGACGATGATGTCTTTATCTTCATAGATAATCTTAACCCATTTGTTAAGCAGTTCTGTTGAGCGGCGGTGCTTCGTAATTCGCACGTGCATGCCAGGCTTAAGTGGAAAGTCATAGCGCGTAACAAGTTGATTATCGACAGTAACGCCATGTCCGTGCAGGATGTCCTTCAGTTTATTCCGGCTGATTCCTGACATCTGTTTTGTAATAAATTCGCTAATGTTACAAGCTTCACGAACGGTGTATTCGCGGTATTTCTTTGCTGCGTATGACTCGCCTGTTTGGTTGCGCATATTTTTGAGGAATGGTTTACCTTATTTTATTTATGTGATTTCTTTTGATGCAAAGTTACGAACAGTTTTCGAATTATGCAAACATGTGCTTCGCTTTTGTCTATCTTTTCTCCTACTCACTTGGAAGATTCGTTATTTTACATTATCTTTGTCACAGTTTATTGTTGACAAATAGTAATATGGAAGAGATAATAAAGGCAATAAGTAATTTCCTTTGGGGGTGGCCAATGATCATTATGTTGTTGGGAACGCACCTTTTCCTGACAATTCGCTTACGTTTCCCTCAGTTGCAGATTTTCAAAGCCATTCGACTCAGCGTGAAGCGCGACAAAGATGCTCCTGGTGATGTAAGCCAGTTTGGTGCGCTTGCCACATCGCTTGCCGCAACAATAGGTACAGGAAACATTGTCGGTGTTGCAACAGCCGTTGCACTGGGTGGACCTGGGGCCGTTTTTTGGTGCTGGATAACGGGTGTGCTGGGCATTGCAACTAAGTATGCAGAGGGACTACTTGCTGTTAAGTATCGTGTGAAGACACGCAACGGAAAGATGATTGGAGGTCCAATGTTTGCTTTGCAGAAAGGACTTGGAATGAAATGGTTAGCGGTTCTGTTTTGCATCTTTACTGCGATAGCATCTTTTGGCATTGGCAACATGGTGCAAAGCAATGCCATCACCATCCTCTGCCATGAAACAATGGCAATTCCTGAGTGGATTATTGGCCTCTCCGTTACGATGCTTGCCGCACTAGTCATTCTTTTCGGTGTAAAAGGCATTGCACGTGTCTGCACAGCTTTTGTGCCTTTCATGGCCTTACTTTATGTGATAGGTTGCTTGTATATTCTTTTTGTTAATATCGACTATCTAATTCCTGCCTTATCCTTAATTATCAAATGTGCCTTCAATCCTGAGGCTGCCGGTGGTGGTTTTGTTGGAGGCAGTATCATTCTTACAGCTCGTTATGGCATTGCTCGTGGACTTTTCAGCAACGAAAGTGGTATGGGTAGTGCTCCCATTGTTGCAGCAGCAGCTCAGACCAAAAATCCTGTACACCAGGCTCTTGTGTCAAGTTCTGCTACGTTCTGGGACACCGTTGTCATTTGTTTGCTCACCGGACTTGTCATCATTTCCAGCATTCTTGCCTATCCCGAGATTTCATATAGCGATGGCGGAACACTTACAAAAGCAGCCTTCAGCAAAATTCCCTTTATCGGCACGCCATTACTGACATTCGGCATCATCACTTTCGCTTTCAGTACCATCTTAGGTTGGAGTTACTATGGTGAACGTGCTGTAGAATATTTGGGAGGCAATCGAATGATCCTTGTTTATCGTTTACTTTACATTGCCGCCATTTTCTTGGGTAGTGTATTTGAACTCAGTCTTGTCTGGAACCTCTCCGACCTGATGAACGCACTCATGGCGTTACCCAACCTCGTCAGCCTCTTGTTGTTGAGTGGAGTGGTGTGGACAGAAACAAAACGATGGAAAAGTTAAGTCAAACCTATGGTAAATAGCGAAATTTTATCCAGCGCACAGAATCCGCGTATCAAGCGGCTTTTGCAGCTGCAACAGAAGTCAAGCGTTCGCCGCAAAGAGGGTGTTTTCGTTGTTGAGGGACAGCGCGAGATCATGCATTGTATCGACTCTGGATTCGAGATCGAGAGTATCTTTTATTGCTCTCCCATAATGAACGCAACCGATACGGATGTCCTCCATCGCAGCAATTCAGATGTTGATCCTCAGCGTCTGCTGCAACGTGCACATCAGGTCATTGAGGTTTCTCCCGAACTATACGGAAAAATAGCGTATCGTGAAGGTACGGAAGGTATGGTGGCTACCGTTTTTGAAAAAAGCACCTCTCTTCAAGACTTGCAATTGAGTCCTTCGCCACTCGTCATGGTACTTGAACGTGTTGAGAAACCTGGCAATCTTGGGGCTATTTTGCGTAGTGCAGATGCCTGTGGTGCCGATGCCGTTATCATCTGTGACCCACTCACCGATTTGCACAATCCTAATCTAATCCGCAGTTCCATCGGCGCTATCTTCAGTGTGCCTTGTGTTGCTTGCACGTCAGCCGAATGTATCACCTATCTTAAAGAACGTGGCATTCAGATTCTTACCGCACAATTGCAAGATTCCCATCTCTATTACGACACCCCCATGGACATCCCTACGGCCATCGTCATGGGGACCGAAGCTACCGGTTTGACACCTCAATGGAGAGAAGCGGCAGATGCCCATATTCGCATCCCCATGCTTGGACGTCTTGACTCGTTAAACGTCTCCGTGAGTGCGGCCATTTTGCTTTATGAGGCCGTAAGACAAAGAAGCAAATAAGTTTTTGGAGATGATATACAATTTGACCCAGAGTTTGTCATTTCGAGCAAAGCGAGGAATCCCTGCTATTGTGAGTCCTTGTTGGACTTTCGCCTACGGGACTTTTGACTACGGTACAAAAGTAAAAGTAGAGATCTGCATTTTGCCCGTCGGCAAAAAACCTACGTCGAGATGACAATGCAGGTGTGGGTCAAATTGTATATCGTTCCCAAAATATTTGTATCTTTTTGAGCACAAATTAACCCGACCTTTTGGCCGGGCTAATCTTTTGTTTATTCAAAATGATCGTTTGTTACATCTTGACAATAAGCTTCTTGCCATTGTATTTGACAGTCTT
>JAKSLL010000028.1 GCA_024401215.1 Bacteroidaceae bacterium | reverse complement strand
ACGAAATCTATCGCCCCGGACATGATGATCAGTTTGTCGAGGACAACGGCAGAAAAATTTTCCTCACTTACCTGCGCCCAATCATCAACGGCATAGGCAATTACTACTGCGAAGCCCAGACACGCGACCTCACCCGTACCGACATCATCATAGATTATCTCGGTCAGCAGTATATTGTGGAGCTGAAGATTTGGCGAGGACAGTCATATAATGAACGTGGAGAGAAACAGCTTGCAGAATATCTCGAACGGTACAATCTGCAAACCGGCTACATGGTAAGCTTCTGCTTCAATAAGGAAAAGCAGTCAGGTTTGCTGCCGCCAGTAGAGCTTAATGGGCGCACGTTGATAGAGGCGATAGTATAGATTTTACATATTGTGGAGTTAAAGGGTAGTTAAAGAGGAGTTAAAGGGTAGTTAAAGGGACGGATGTCTGTATATGGCAAACGTCCAAAATACTCTAAAAACACAATTAAAATCTTCCGAAATAATATTTAGCCATTACTATTTAGCAATAGTTCGCTAAAACATAAAAGAATACTTCAATTAAGATTCTTTTTCTTTGTCATTACAAAAAATAGTGCTAAATTTGCATTCGATTTGAGGTAACCGGTCTTTGCGACCTCTCAAATTGCAATAAAATTAAACAATAATAATATAGAAAATGGACGATTATCCTTCGAATAGTATGAACTGCCTGGGATAAGACTCACCTCTTACGCGGAGTTGAATGAGTCTTTGCCCCACAATCATATTGTTCTTTCATCAGCAAAGTCTCAAAAACAATGCGCACATTCTGGAATTTTAATGGTGGTATCAAGCACATTGATGCTTGGGAACCAAATTGCTGGGTGCAGGTTACATGCCCAGTAGATGACGATAGGGAATACCTTGAGAAGGAACTCGGTATGCCAGATTATTTTATGGATGACGTTTCGGATGCTGACGAGCGTGCCCGTTATGACATGGATGAGGGCTGGCTCATGATCATCTTACGCATTCCGCATCTCAAAACTGTAACTTCACGCAGTCCTTACACAACAATTCCGCTTGGAATTTTGATTAAGGGTGACAAAATCGTAACTATCTGCAATCAAGAAACACGAATGATGCTTGACTTCATCAATCATCAGATGCGCCGTGCTGAAGGATTCACCGATGCTGCCGACCTCGTGTTCCGACTCTTCCTTAGCGCTTCTGTATGGTATCTAAAATACCTCAAACAGGTGAACGGACTCATCGAGAAGGCTAAACGCGACCTTGACAAGCAGATAGATAACAAAGACCTCGTGAATCTTTCACGCCTTCAAGACTCGCTGACTTATTTCGGCACATCAATAAGAGGCAACGAGTCGCTGCTTAGCAAGATTAAGTTCAGACTTCCTGTTGACGAACTTGACGCTGAGCTTATTGAGGATGTCAATATTGAGATGAATCAGGCGCGTGAGACAACAAATATCTACATCTCGATTCTCGATTCAACAATGGATACTTATGCGAACATTATTAATAATAATATGAACAAAGTGATGAGACTCCTCACTTCGCTAAATATGATTATAATGTTCCCAACACTCATAACATCAATGTTTGGTATGAACCTCATCAACGGAATGGAGGCATGGTGGGGCGGTTTCCCATTAGCAATAATTTTATGTATTGTAAGCACAGGGCTTTCTCTGCTGTGGTTCAAGAGAAAAAATTGGCTGTGATGACATTTTCGTCATATCAACAGCAGAATAGGCGGGATGATTCATTAAGTGCATAGTGACCGTTATTTGCTAAATGCATATACCAATATCAATGCTTAAAATGCCAATTTTAGCATAAAAACACGTTAAATATTGGCATCTTGCAATAAGTTTGATGAATTATTAGTAAATTTGCATTGATTTCTTTCAAAATAATAATCATTTTTCAAAAGGAAAATCTTACATAATATTAAAAATAAACAATGAAAAAGTACAATTTCAATGCAGGACCTTCAATTCTCCCACGCGAGGTGATTGAACAGACTGCACAGGCTTGTCTTGACTTCAACGGTTCAGGACTTTCACTTATGGAAATCAGCCACCGTGCAAAGGATTTCCAACCAGTAGTTGACGAAGCAGTTGCTCTCTTCAAGGAACTTCTTAACATTCCTGAGGGTTACTCAGTGCTCTTCCTCGGTGGTGGTGCAAGTCTTGAGTTCTGTATGGTTCCTTATAACTTCCTCGAGAAGAAAGCTGCTTACCTTAACACTGGTGTTTGGGCTACAAAGGCTGAGAAGGAAGCTAAGGCATTTGGTGAAGTAGTAGAAGTTGCTTCTTCTGCTGACAAGAACTTCACTTACATCCCAAAGAATTTTGAAATCCCTGCTGATGCTGATTACCTTCACATCACTACAAACAACACTATTTACGGAACAGAGCTTCGCGAGGATATCGACTGCCCAATTCCACTTATTGCAGATATGAGCTCTGACATCTTCTCACGTCCTATCGACGTAAGCAAGTACACAATGATTTATGGTGGTGCTCAGAAGAACCTCTCAATGGCAGGTCTCACATTTGTCATTGTTAAGGACGAAGCTCTCGGCAAGGTAACTCGCCACATCCCAACAATGCTCGACTACCGCACTCACGTAAAGAAGGGCTCTATGTTCAACACTCCTCCAGTAGTGCCAATCTACTCTGCACTCATGAACCTTCGCTACATCAAGGCTCACGGCGGTGTTGAAGCTATGGCTAAGCTTGCTGAAGAGCGCGCAGCTATCGTATATAACGAAATCGACCGCAACAAGCTCTTCGTTGGTACAGCAGAGAAGGACAGCCGTTCACTCATGAACATCACTTTCGTACTCAAGGAAGAGTACAAGGATCTTGAGAAGGAGTTCCTTGATTTCGCTACTTCTAAGGGCATGGTTGGTGTTAAGGGTCACCGCGATGTAGGTGGTTTCCGCGCATCTTGCTACAACGCTATGAGCATTGAAGGCTGCGAGGCACTCGTTAAGTGCATGCAGGAGTTCGAAGCAGCTCACGCTTAATTTTAATAATTCACTTGGTAGTCCTAGATTTTCTGGTCGATTCTGGAATGTCTAGGATTGCTATTTAGTAAAAATATAACATTATGGCAAAAGTACTTATTGCAACAGAAAAGCCATTTGCTGCTCCTGCTGTTGCTGGCATAAAGGAAATTATCGAAGGTGCAGGTTTCGAACTTGCTCTTCTTGAGAAATATACAGAAAAGGCACAGCTTCTTGAAGCAGTAGCTGATGTTGACGCTATCATCATCCGTTCAGACAAAATCGACGCTGAGGTGATGGATGCTGCTAAGAACCTTAAGATTGTTGTTCGCGCTGGTGCTGGTTTCGACAATGTTGACCTTGAGGCTGCTACAGCACGCAAGGTTGTTGTTATGAACACTCCAGGTCAGAACGCTAACGCTGTTGCTGAGCTCGTTCTCGGTCTTCTTGTTTTCACAGTTCGTAACTTCTACAACGGCAAGGCAGGTTCAGAACTTATGGGCAAGAAGCTTGGTATCCTCGCATTCGGTAATGTAGGTCGCAATGTTGCTCGTATCGCTAAAGGCTTCGGCATGGAAGTTTGCGCATACGATGCATTCTGCCCAGCAGAGGCTATAGAAGCTGCAGGTGTTCAGGCTATGGCATCACAGGCAGACCTCTTCAAGGAGGCTGACATCGTATCTCTCCACATCCCTGCAACAGCAGAGACAAAGCAGTCTATCAACAAGGCTCTCTGCTCTACAATGAAGAAGGGTGCAATCCTTATCAACACAGCTCGTAAGGAGGTTATCGACGAGGCTGGTCTCATCGAACTCATGGCTGAGCGTACTGACCTCAAGTACATCACAGACATCAAGCCAGATGCTGATGCTGAGTTCGCTAAGTTTGAAGGTCGCTACTTCTCAACTCCAAAGAAGATGGGTGCTCAGACAGCTGAAGCAAATACAAACGCTGGTCTTGCAGCTGCAAATCAGATTGTAGGATTCATCAAGGAAGGAATCACTAAGTTCCAGGTTAACAAATAATTAACATTTGGCTTATTGATATAATAAAAGCGCACTGGTCATTCAATGGTTAGTGCGCTTTCTTTTTCAACCTATACAATTAAAGTGTACAAGTTTCGCTCCACTTGTTGTGAAATTAAAGGGTAGTTAAAGAGAAGTTAAAGGGTAATCAAAGTGACAAATGTCAGACAAGGCAAACGTCTCTTTAACTCCGAGCGAAGCGATAACTCCTCTTTAACTCCACTTTTACTCCCCAAAACGAGCAAGTTGCAAACTTGAGAAAGTCGAATTAAAGTGTAAACAAAAACACAAATCCGCCCCAATCGCCAATCAAGAAATTTCCGTTAGAAACTGTTTGCTGCAAACAGAAAACATCTCAAATTCGACCACACCGAACTCTTCGAGATTCTCCGGATTCTTGATAAATACGAAAACAATATCGAACAGATACTTGATTATTTGTTTTTCATCATTATTTTTACTAAATTTGCAAAATAATTCAACACAATAATAATAAAGACAATACAAACATGGCAATAGTAAAACCATTCAAGGGCATTCGCCCTCCTAAGGCTCTCGTAGAAGAGGTTGAAAGCCGTCCATACGACGTACTCGACTCAGAAGAAGCTCGAGCAGAAGCTGGCGACAACGAGAAGTCTCTTTACCACATCATCAAACCTGAGATCAACTTCGAACCAGGTACTTCTGAATATGACCCTAAAGTTTATGACGAGGCAGCTCGCCAATTCCAGAAGTTCCAAGATAATGGATGGCTCGTTCAGGACGAGAAGGAGCAGTATTACATCTATGCTCAGACTTCGCATCTTCCTGCTAATGGCGGAAAGGAGAAGACTCAGTATGGTCTTGTAATCGGTGCTTATTCAGGCGATTACGAGAAGGGAGTAATCAAGAAGCATGAGCTTACTCGTCGTGACAAGGAGGAAGACCGCATGAAGCATGTTCGTGTGAACAACGCAAATATCGAACCTGTATTCTTCGCTTACCCTGATAACGCTGTTCTCGACAAGCTCATCATGAAGTATGCTGCTACAGAACCAGAATATGACTTTATAGCTCCTATCGACGGGTTTGGTCATAAGCTTTGGATTGTAAGCGACGACAACGATATTAAGACTATCACAGAGGAGTTCGCAAAGATGCCAGCACTCTATATCGCTGACGGACATCACCGTTCAGCAGCTGCTGCTCTTGTAGGAACAGAGAAGAAGAATGCCAACCCTAACCACAAGGGTGACGAGGAGTATAACTACTTCATGGCAGTTGCTTTCCAGGCAAGCCAGCTCACAGTCCTTGACTATAACCGTGTAGTGAAAGACCTCAACGGCAACACTTCTGAGCAGTTCCTTGAAAAACTCGCAAAGAATTTCACAGTAGAGAAGAAGGGGGTAGAGGAGTATCGCCCAGCACAGCCTCACGAGTTCTCACTCTATCTCGACGGAGAATGGTATTCTCTCAATGCAAAGCCAGGTACATTCAACGAGAATGACCCTATCGGCGTGCTTGATGTAGATATCTCTTCACGTCTCATCCTTCAGGATATCCTTGAACTTGGTGACTTACGCTCATCTCAGCGCATAGACTTCGTAGGAGGCCTTCGCGGTCTCGGCGAACTCAAGCGTCGTGTAGATTCAGGTGAGATGCGTGCCGCTCTTGCTCTCTATCCTGTAAGCATGAAGCAGATCATGGACATTGCTGACTCTGGCAACATCATGCCTCCAAAGGCTACATGGTTTGAGCCAAAGCTGCGTTCTGGTCTCATCATCCACAAGCTTTCATAAGAGAGCTTCTATTGTTGAATTGTTTAAGACGCCTTAATGGACAGTTACAAGACAATAAAAGCGACAAGCGAGGGTACTTATTCCGAAAAAAGGAGTAAGTTCCTCGCTTTTGCTATTCCTGTCACAACAGTTGAAGAAGTGAAGCAGTATGTAGCTGAGTATCAAAAGAAATACTATGACGCTCGACATTGCTGCTATGCTTATATGCTGGGACATGAACGATTAGACTTCCGTGCTAATGACAATGGTGAGCCATCAGGCACAGCAGGGAAGCCAATACTCGGACAGATAAATTCAAACGAGCTGACAAACATCCTAATAATTGTCGTACGCTACTTTGGAGGCATAAAACTTGGCACATCAGGACTTATTGTTGCCTATAAGGCTGCTGCCGCTGAAGCCATTGCTGCTGCTGAGATAATAGAAAAAACTGTAGATGAGGAGGTGACTTTCATGTTTGAATATCCTTTCATGAATGACGTGATGAGGATAGTAAAAGAAGAACAGCCTGACATCATTTCTCAAGGGTACGACACCGATTGCTCAATGACGCTGAGGATAAGAAAAGACTCTATGCCTAAACTCAGAGCAAGACTCGAAAAAGTTGAGACATTATCTTTTGTTGAGGAATGAAGAATAGGTTAAGTTTTACATTTTGTGCAGTTAGTCACTTTCATATAAAAGAATAATTTGGACAAAAACTTGAGTGTTTTTGTCCTATTTGTTTTAAATATTTCTATTTTTCGGGTCGCAAATAATAAATAAAGTTAACGCTTCTTTCATATTTGCGAAAAATGTAATATCTTTGTAAAATAGATTACAGAAATAACTATAGCATTTACTATATGAAATTTAGCAAGTATATTATATCAGGATTTACGATGTTGTTCCTATCAATGCCTTCTTTCGCACAAAAGGTTATGATTGGCAACTATCTGAACCCAAAAGATAAATCAAAATATTATGGAGAACTCGAAGGAGGCAAACCTCATGGCAAAGGAAAAACAACTTTTGTAACAGGTGACACTTACGAGGGAGAGTATGCGAAAGGTAAGCGTCAGGGCTATGGAGTCTACACTTTCACCGACGGAGAGAAATATGAAGGTAACTGGCATCAAGACCATCAGCATGGTAAGGGTGTTTACTATTTTGCCAACAACAATAAGTACGACGGACTCTGGTATATAGACTATCAGCAAGGATTCGGTACTATGTTCTATTTCAATGGTGACAAGTATGCAGGCGAATGGTACCAAGACAAGCGTCATGGCGAAGGAACTTACACTTGGGCAAACGGAATATTCTATAAAGGCGGATGGAAGGATGACAAGAAGTGCGGCAAAGGAGTATTCGACTGGAGAGATGGTTCCACCTATGAGGGTGACATGATGAATGACATGCGCAATGGCCAGGGAAAATACGCATACGCAAATGGTGACTTCTACACAGGAGGATGGAAAGATGACCTTATGCATGGCAAAGGAATATACAAATTCAAGAATGGCGATGTGTACGAAGGTGATTACAACAATGGCGAACGTACAGGACAGGGCATCTTCTCTTATTCTGATAAGCGAAAATATGTAGGTCAGTTCAAGAACGGACTTATGGACGGATTTGGCACTTACACTTGGCCTGATGGTTCAAAGTACGAAGGTTATTGGCTTGAAGATAAGGAACATGGACGTGGAAAGTTCACAGGAGCAAATGGTGATGTCTATGATGGAGACTGGTCTAATGGCGAGATGAATGGTGAAGGTGTGCTCCGACTATCTGACGGCACTAAGTTCAAGGGACATTTCAAAGACGGAATGAAAAATGGCAAAGGTGTCGAGGAACTTCCTGACGGCACTCGTTTTGAAGGCTCTTACGTGAACAACCAGAGGGACGGTTCATTCGTTGAAAAAGATCGCAATGGCAATGTTATAAAAAAGGGCATCTACAATCGTGGAAGACTGATGGGCCAGTAAAAAACATTGGAATATCTTTTCAAAAAGACATCGCAAATAGTAAAGACCTATAATTTGTTGAATATGGACTTGCAAAGTATCTTGTCTGATGTTAAAGAACTTGCAGTAAAAGTTGGCACTTTTATTGCAGAACAAAGAGTGTCATTTGATTTGGACAGAGTAGAATCAAAGCACAGTCATGACTATGTGAGTTATGTTGACAAGAATTCCGAGCAGATGATTGTGGCTCGGCTCAAAGAGATTCTTCCTGAAGCTGGATTTATCACAGAAGAGAAGACGGTTGAGCAGAAAAACGACGAATGCGAATATTACTGGGTTGTTGACCCGCTAGACGGAACAACCAACTTCATACATGACCTCGCACCTTACTGCGTCAGCATAGCGCTTCGCAATGCTGATGATTTCTTGATCGGTGTTGTGTACGAGGTGTCAAGAAAGGAACTTTACTATGCTGCAAAAGGCATGGGGGCTTTCCTTAATGGCAAACCAATCCATGTATCTTCCATATCAGATATGGACAAGGCTCTAATCATGGTCGGCTATCCATACAATGCTGACGACTGGCGCTCATTCTGTCTTAATATGACAGGCAGATTATATGGACATTGTGCAAGCATTCGTTCATACGGCAGCGCAGAAAGTGAGTTGTGCTATCTTGCAGCAGGGAAGATAGACGTGTATTTCGAATCTTTTATTCAGCCATGGGATGTCGCAGCTGGAGCATGTATCTTGCTTGAAGCTGGCGGCAAGATTAGCGACTACAGCGGCGCAGACGAGAAATGGGAGTGCGGGCGACAAGTAGTAGCCACTAACGGACATCTTCATGAAGCGATAATCAATGAGATGCAGCAAGCTATAAAGGAATTGCAATAATAAGCATGTATGGTACTTCTTAGATAATTCCCTTCAATTATTTCATTTGTTTTTTCATTCTAAACTTATATATTTTATGATTATTGACACAATAGAAAATCTCAATAAATACATCGGAATCAATCCTTTGTTTTCAAAAGTTGTTGAGTATATTAACAATAATGACCTTTGTGCGCACGAGCCAGGAAAGGTCGAAATAGAGGGTAAAGACTTGTTTGTAAACTATGCCATTGCAAAAGGAAAGTCTGTTGACGAAGCAAAGATTGAAAGCCATGATGTCATGATTGACATTCAGATTCCTCTTTCTTGTCCTGAGACTATGGGTTACACTCCTCGCAAAAATCTCACAGAGACAGAATACAACGCAGCAAAGGATATAACATTCTATCCAGGGGTAGCAGAAAAATATGTCACTATCAATCCTGGAGAGTTTGTCATATTTTTCCCACAGGACGGTCATGCTCCTTGTGTATCAGAAAATCCTGAAATCAAGAAAGTAATATTCAAGGTTAAAGCATAAAGAGCAGTAAGTTTTCAGCTTGTATTGATTTACCTTTATAAGACAACTAACATCTAAGAGACAATACACTAATTACTATGGCAACAGCAAAGAAAGCAAATTGCGCAGCAAAGAAAAGCGCAACATCTAAGGTAAAGCATATCGGCTTGGTGAAGAATGATTCATGGCTTGAACCATACGAGGAAGCCATTGTTGGACGCCATCTCCACGCAATAGAGAAGGCTTATGAACTCACTCAGGGAAAGCAAACTTTGAGTGAATTTGCGTCAGGCTACCTTTACTTTGGTCTTCACAGAACAGAAAAAGGCTGGGTGCTCCGCGAATGGGCACCAAATGCTACAGAGATTTATGTGATTGGCGACTTCAATGGATGGAAGGAAGATGAGAAGTACAAGATGAAGTCATTGAAGAATGGCAACTGGGAAATCAAACTCACAAACAAGCAGATAAAGCATGGAGACCTCTTCAAGCTGAAGGTTAAATGGGATGGAGGAGAAGGAGAGCGCATTCCTGCATGGATAAACAGAGTCGTTCAAGACGATGTGACAAAAATATTCTCTGCTCAGGCATGGTGCCCAGAAACACCATACGAATGGAAGAAAAAGACATTTAAGCCTTCAACACCACCTCTTCTCATCTACGAATGCCATATTGGTATGGCTCAGGATGCTGAAAAAGTTGGAACATACACAGAATTCAGAGAGAATATCCTCCCACGCATAAAGAAAGAAGGATATAATGCAATACAGATCATGGCTATTGCCGAACACCCTTATTATGGCTCGTTCGGATACCATGTCAGCAACTTCTTCGCTGCTTCAAGTCGCTTCGGTACACCAGAAGAACTTAAGGCGCTTGTAGATGCAGCACATGAGATGGGAATAGCGGTAATCATGGATATCGTTCATTCTCATGCTGTTAAAAATGAGCTTGAAGGTCTTGGAAACTTTGCTGGGGACGGTTCTCAGTACTTCCATGCAGGTCCACGCAGAGAGCATAATCTCTGGGACAGCCTCTGTTTTGACTACGGCAAGGGCGAAGTAATCCATTTCTTACTCTCTAACTGCAAGTTCTGGTTGGAAGAATATCACTTTGATGGATTCCGATTTGACGGTGTAATGTCAATGCTCTATCTTAACCACAATCCACAGATTGGCGGTTATCCTGACTATTTCAATGGAGCACAGGATGATGACGCAATATGTTATCTTATACTTGCCAACCAGCTTATCCACGAAGTAAACAAAAATGCAATAACTATTGCTGAAGATGTTTCGGGTATGCCAGGACTCTGCGCTCCATTCAAGGATGGAGGATACGGATTTGACTATCGCATGCAGATGAATGTGCCTGACTATTGGATTAAGACCATGAAAGAGCTCAAAGATGAAGATTGGAAACCGTCTTCTATACTTTGGGAGATGATAAACCGCAGAAAGGATGAGAAAACTGTCACCTACGCGGAAAGTCATGACCAGGCTCTTGTTGGTGATAAGACTGTTATCTTCCAGCTTGTTGATGCTGATATGTATTGGCACTTCAAGAAGGGCGATGAGAACTTTATGGCAAACCGAGGCATTGCGCTTCACAAGATGATTCGCCTTGTCACAGCATCAACATTAAACGGAGCATACCTCAACTTCATGGGTAACGAATGGGGACATCCAGAATGGATAGACTTCCCACGCGAAGGTAATGGATGGAGCCATAAATACTGTCGTCGTCAGTGGAATCTTGTTGACAATAAAGAACTATGTTACCACTACTTAGGCGATTTTGATGAAGCAATGCTTTCAACACTCAAATCAGAGAAGAACATCCAAAAGACACCTGTACAGGAGGTTTGGCATAATGATGGCGACCAGATTCTTGCTTACACAAGAGGAAGCCTGCTCTTCGTATTTAACTTCTCGCCAAATCAGTCTTTCACTGACTATGGATTCATAGTACCACAAGGTGCCTACGAGGTTGTGCTTAACACAGACAACAAAGCATTCGGAGGTTTCGGATTGAGCGACGACAGTGTGAAGCACCTCACAAATTACGATCCTATATACGAGAAAGACGGCAAAGGATGGTTGAAGCTTTATATCCCTGCTCGTTCTGCCCTCGTATTAAGAAAGGTCGACTAATTATTAAATGTTGTCAGCATATTATTTAGTCATTGCTGGCATAGAGAAATATAAATGAATTATAACAAATCACAAAAAGAGAAAACCGCGGGAGTTATTCGCTACTCCTGCGGAATTCTATTTTCTCTATTCTCATTCTGTTATCTTTATTTCATTCAAGGAGAGATACTTGCTCAAGCGCAGCATGTTTACTCAAATGGAATAACGAGATATTCAATTTTGATTGGAGCAATAATCATCACAGGCATATTGCTATGTCTGCAATGGTTGGTTTCTTACATTACTCAACTGTCATCCACACATTATGCTTGGTCATACATACCGTCGGCATTGGTTCTCGCAATACTTACAGATGTTGACGAAGAGGCGATGATGAATTTTTCTTTTGGTCCATGGCTGTGGATTGCACCTCTCGTAATCATATTATATGCTCTACTTATTATAGGCATAAAAAAGTTTGGAGAGAGTGGAGACATTGTATTGAACTACAACATCCGCTCTATGCTTTATCCTAATTATATCATTTTGTTTTTCACCATGTTGGCAGTTGGAGCCATACCGCACACTTCGGATGTGTATCACTTTGAACTGAAGACAGAACGACTGATTCTCGAAGGTAAATACGAAGAAGCGAGCAAGGTGGGGGAGAAGTCACTTCGTACGAGTGCACGATTGACAGAACTGAGAATGTATGCCCTGTCTATGATGGGGCAGCTGCCAGAAAAGATTTTTGAATATCCGCAATATGATGGAAAAGATGGGTTGCTTATCCTTAATGACACAATGCCAGGCACTCGCTTGACAAGCAAATGGATTTGTCACCATCTTGGAGCTGTTTGCGGCAACAATATAAGAAATACCGACAGATACTTTTATCTCGTTCTTAACGATACACTTTGGAACGAGCATACTGCCGACTATTACTTATGCAACCTACTTCTTGAAAAGAAGCTACAGACATTCTTTGAAGAATTGCCTGTCTATTATAACCTTTCTGACACATTGACAAATCCTTATGATTCATTGCCAAAGGCATTTAAGGAAGCGTTGATAATAATGTCAAACAACCAAGAAACCCCTGAAAAGATTGTAATAAATGGAGATTCAATAGCAACCATTCATGACACAGTAATGATAAATGATTATATCGACTACTGTCATCAGAAAGTGGGAATCTCAAATGAAAGAGAACGCATAAATAAAACTCATCGTTCTCACGGAAAGACTTTCTGGTGGTATTACGACTTCTCTGACAAAGCAGAAGGTGAACTTGCACCAAGAAAGAAGAAGTCATAACTCTTATATTAGTACAAACGTTCAGTTAAACGAGACAGTTAAGGACATATAACAATCGCTACGCTTTTTGTTTTTGACACATTATGGCTAAGTTAGCAATTACTGCTGGATAATACCATAAATTTGTCAAACCAAAAGCGTAGCGATTATTTGTAAAATGCTGATTTACTGCAAATCTGTTAAGTACTTTTCAAGCCTGTCTAATCCTTCTTTTATATTCTCTATTGAGTTGGCATACGAAAATCTTATGTATCCTTCACCTTTCGTACCGAAATCTATTCCCGGTGTAACTCCTACATGAGCCTTTTCAAGAATGTCGAAAGCAAATTCCAATGAATTGTTTGTGAATTTAGATGCATCAGCAAAAACATAAAATGCCCCTTCTGGATTCTTAGGGATTACAAATCCCATTCTTCTAAGCCTATCTATCAGATATATGCGTCGTTCATTATATGTTTTCACCATAGACTCCACGTAGTCGCTCTTATCCTGTAACGCAGCTATTCCAGCTCGTTGAGCTGTACTGCTGGCACATATCATGAAATTCTGTTGCAGCTTTATAAGAGCAGGGATGTATTGTTTTGGAGCAATCATATAACCAAGTCTTAAACCTGTCATTGCATAACGCTTGCTGAAACCATTGAGAACAAATGCGTTATCAGTAAATTCAAGTATGGAGTGAGCCTTTTCTCCATATTCTAAACCATGATAAATCTCATCACTAATAATCGGGATATTAAGTTCAGACAAATCCTTCATGAACGCTTCTGACAATATGCAACCAGTAGGATTCATGGGAGAATTTATGATAACAGCAGCTGTTTTGTCAGTAATGCACTTTTTGATGTCGTCTATTTTATATTGAAATCCAGTATCAGCATAAAGGGGGACATAGACTGGTGTGCCATTTGCTGCAAGAATAAAATTCTTGTAACAAGCGTAGCCTGGATTACTGATGATCACCTCAGAACCATTATTACATAATAGTATCATTAAGAATAAGATGGCAGGTGAGGACCCACTTGTCACTATAACCTGATCTGGTTCTATTCGTACGTTGTATTCTCTTTGATATAATTTGACGATTTCTTCTCTTAATTCAATATCTCCTATTGATGCCGTATAATGTGTTCTGTGTTCTGCGTATGCTTTTGCAACACTTTCTGCAACACATTCAGGAACATCAAAGTCAGGTTCACCCACTTCTAAATGAATTATGTCTATCCCTTCTTTTTGCATTTCATTTGCTTTATCGAGGATATCCATAACAAGGAAGGAAGTTATATTTTCAATCTGATTATTCATAATAGTTATTAACTAATTATTGTGTAGTTTGATGACTCTATTCTGTTTTTGTACATTTATGACAGATACCTTTTACTATATATTCATAGTCTTGAGCAACAAATGCCTCAGGAAGTTGTACAATAGGTATTGTCTGGTCTTCCAGGCAGTATGTCTTGCCGCATTTTACACATGCAAAATGGATATGATTTAGATGATGTGATGATTCACATCTACACACACAGTATTTACAAAATCCAGAGCCATCATCAATCTCATGGAGTATTTTATGTTCTGCAAATAGTTTCAGCGTTCTAAATATACTTGAACGATCCATTTCTGGCAACCAATTTTCAGCATCATTAAGAGTGAATGTTTCAGACCTGTGCATTATAGCACGCATAACTAAGATTCTTACCGCAGTAGGACGTATATGATGATGTGAAAGTATTGCTTCTTCTGTTTCCATATAAACGATTGTAAATCATTATTTTTCGAAATGCTGATAGTCTTTTACCGTTTGCCAGTTTCCACCCCAGATAAAGCCATGTTTAACGAATAATTTATAACATAAATCATTCTTATCTATGAAACTTATTTTTAACTTATTAGGGTTATTGCGGTTAACAAGATAAGGTTTGCCATTTGCTGGTTCTACTTTGCCAGTTTTAAGTCTGTGGCATGGATTATATAGCGGATTTATATCAATCGCCAAGCCTTGAGAATGCTTTGACAGTTTGGTAGAGTTTGAAACCTTTCTGTAATTGAAGCATGAAGTATTATTTGCTGTCATGCTTTTTTCATCATCAGCATCATAATTGTCAACAAGAGTTACTCTTTCTATTTTATAATTGTTAGTATAGAGTTCCTTGAATATCTCAAGCAAATCCTTTGCTACAGAAACATTACATATTATTTCGCCTAATTGGATATTACCATCAATATTTCTATGCAAAACCCTCAAATACCTTAGGGAAGATCTTTTAATTGTACATTCCTTCTTATATGATTTGAGATATATACGAGAAAATATGCCATCATCAATAGGTAAAGCCATAAAACAGGAATCAACACCATATTCTTTAACTGACTTCTCTGATACTACGGACGCTGCCTTCCATGCTCTCAAATTCTCAATATCATTATTTGCTGCAAAAGACTTATATGAGAAAAGAGCAGTGATTAATAACAAAATATAGTATTGCTTCATAATTACGTTCTTATATATACATGCAAATTTACTCATTTTAATTAAAATGGATAACTAAATTGAATATTTGTTTGCTATTCATAGCATTATTGTAGACAAAAGTCGATTTTTTTGTTTTTTTTTCTAAATCGACGAAAAAAAACTTTTATTTATTTGTTTTATTCAAAAAATAATATGTTAATTTGTAATTGAAAATAAATTTAAATTTTAATAACATGGAAAATAAAATTCAAGAGCTTACAGACAAACTCCTTAAAGATGGGGTCGAAAAGGGCAACGCAGAAGCTGACAGAATAATAGCAGAGGCAAACGAAAAGGCAGCTGCAATTATTGAAGCAGCAAAGGCTCAGGCAGAAGAAATAGAGCAGCAAGCTAAAAAAGATGCTCAAAGCTTAGAAGCAAACACGAAAAGCGAAATCAAAATGTATGCTACTCAAGCCTTGAATGCGTTGAAAAGTGATGTCGCAAATCTTGTTGGCGACAAAATAATAAAAGAAGCCTCTTCTTCACTCGTTAGCGACAAAGAGTTTATGAATGAGTTTATTCTTAAACTCGCTGAAAAATGGGCATCAGGTGAAGATATAGTGATTTCTACATCAGATGCTGAAAGTCTTAAAGCATTGTTCGCAAAGAAAGCAAAAGACCTTCTTGATAAGAAAGTTAAGATAGAAGAGGTTAACGGAATAAAGACTTCATTTACTATTCAGCCAGCAGATGCTTCATATAAAGTGAATTTTGGAGAATCAGAATTTGAAGAGTATTTCAAAAACTTCCTTCGCCCTCAGCTTATAGAGATGATTTTCTAAGGCAAGACGAAACAAATAAGATTTTCTAATTATATATGGGAAATTACTATTGTTTAATGACAGGTTTGCCTGACATTTCTTTGGAAAACACAAAGATAAGTGTCAGTTTTTCAGATTTGAAAGAAAGCATTGATTTTGAATTGTCAAACAAGGACAAGAAGATTATCTCGTTTTTCTTTCTCAAAAATGACTGCGTAAACCTTGTTAAATTGCTGAAGAATCCTGATGCTCAAATTGAAGAGAATGGGAATTTCAGTAAAGAACAGTATGACGACCTTATTGCCACAGAAGGAGAAGAAAATTCAAATTCATTCCCTCAGTTTATGAGAGATTTTGTGCATGAATATCATGAGAATAAGGAAAAAGTAGGATATTTCCCTGAGGATGACATTCTTTATCGATTTTATGAATATGCTTCAAGCGCATGTCCTAATGAAATGGTAAAGGATTGGTATAAACTCAACCTCGACACAACAAATATCCTTACTGCAATTCTTGCTCGCGATAATGGTTGGAATATAGCACAATACATAAAAGGCGAAAATGATGTCACAGAGATGATTCTTGCTAATAGCTCGAAAGATTTCAATCTCTCTCGTGAATATGATTACATGAATACAATCATGGACATCGTTGAATGCACAGACCCTGTATTGAAAGAGAAAAAGATGGATGCATTTAAATGGCTGTGGCTTGATGATCAGACATTTTTTGACAGCTTCTCGGTAGATGCATTATTTGCCTATATTTGTAAACTTGATATGCTTGTACGTTGGGATAAACTTGACATAGAGAAAGGTCAAGAGACATTCCGAAATATTATTGAAAACTTGCGAGGAGAGGCAAGAGTTCCTGATGAGTTTACATCTCACCTTCCAAAAACAGAAAATGTAAACTCCTAAAATACTCGCAATTATATCTTATACCATTTAGAAAAATAAAACAAATCATATATGACAAAAGGAACTGTTAGTGGCGTTATTGCCAACATGGTGACTCTCTCCGTTGATGGTCCAGTGAAGCAGGGTGAAATCTGTTACATTGAGACAGGAGGAGATAAGCTTATGAGTGAGGTCATAAAGGTTGTAGGCAATGACGTTTATGTTCAGGTGTTTGAAAGCACTCGTGGACTTAAAGTAGGCTCTCCAGCTGAGTTTACAGGACACATGCTTGAAGTCCAGCTCGGACCAGGTATGCTGTCTAAGAATTATGACGGTCTTCAGAATGATCTTGACAAGATGGATGGTGTATTCCTCAAAAGAGGACAGTACACAGACCCTCTTGATGCTGATCGTCAATGGGATTTCACACCAATTGCTAAGGTTGGTGATGTTGTTGAAGGTTCAGCATGGCTGGGAGAAGTAATAGAGAATTCGCAGAAACTCAAGATTATGGCTCCATTCCAGATGGAAGGTAAGGCTGTTGTAAAAAGCATTGCCGCTGCTGGAAAATATAGAGTGCATGATGTTATGGCTGTCCTTCAAAAGGAAGATGGCACAGAAATCAATGTTGACATGGTTCAGCACTGGCCTGTGAAATTTGCTATGACAAATTACAAGCAGAAACCTCGTCCATTCAAACTCCTTGAGACAGGTGTCCGCACAATTGATACATTCAACCCTATTGTTGAAGGTGGTACAGGATTCATCCCTGGACCATTCGGTACAGGTAAAACAGTTCTTCAGCACGCAATATCAAAGCAGGCAGAAGCAGATATCGTAATCATTGCTGCCTGTGGTGAGCGTGCAAATGAGGTTGTGGAAATCTTCACTGAATTCCCTGAACTTATTGACCCTCATACAGGTCGCCAGCTGATGGAGAGAACTATTATCATTGCAAATACATCAAACATGCCAGTAGCAGCTCGTGAAGCATCTGTTTATACTGCAATGACAATGGCTGAGTATTACCGTTCAATGGGACTTCGTGTTCTTCTTATGGCAGACTCTACTTCAAGATGGGCACAGGCTCTTCGTGAGATGTCAAACCGTATGGAGGAACTTCCTGGACCTGACGCCTTCCCAATGGACCTTGGTGCTTTGATTTCAAACTTCTACGGAAGAGCAGGATATGTTTATCTTAATAATGGCGAAGTCGGTTCTATTACATTCATCGGAACAGTATCACCTGCCGGTGGTAACTTGAAAGAGCCTGTTACAGAAAACACAAAGAAAGTTGCTCGATGCTTCTATGGTCTTGAACAGGACCGTGCCGACAAGAAGCGCTATCCTGCTGTGAATCCAATTGACTCATATTCAAAATATCTTGAATATCCAGAATTTGCTGAATACATTTCAAAGAAGATAAATGACAAATGGATTCCTAAGGTTCTCAATCTTAAGACAAGAATGCAGCGTGGTAAGGAAATTGCTGAACAGATCAATATCCTTGGTGATGACGGTGTTCCTGTAGATTATCATGTAGTATTCTGGAAATCAGAGATTATCGACTTTGTTATTCTTCAGCAAGATGCATTTGATGATGTAGATGCTGTAACTTCTCTCGAGCGTCAGGAAGAGATTCTTAATCTTGTTACTGATATCTGTGAGAAAGACTTTGAGTTTGACAATTTCCTTGATTGTGTAAGTTATTTCCGTAAACTTATCAATATTTGTAAGCAGATGAATTATTCTGTTTATAAGAGTGAGGAGTATAATTCATTTGTAAATCAAATCAAGCAAATGCTTGAGCAGCAGTAAATTATATGGCAACAGCTTTTCAGAAAATATATACAAAGATTGGTCAGATTACAAAGGCCACAGTTTCCCTTAAAGCAAGAGGGGTAGGGTATGATGAGCTTGCAACCATCAATGGCAAGCTTGCTCAGGTAGTGAAAATTGCGGGTGACGATGTTACTCTGCAGGTGTTCGAAGGAACAGGAGGTATTCCTACTGACGCAGAGGTGGTTTTCCTTGGCAAATCTCCTTCACTGAAAGTAGGTGATCAACTTGCTGGACGCTTTTTCAATGCTTATGGAAATCCAATTGATGGAGGTCCTGCAATAGAAGGTAAAGAAGTTGAAATCGGAGGTCCTTCTGTGAACCCAGTTCGCCGTAAACAGCCATCTGAACTCATTGCTACAGGTATTGCTGGTATTGACCTTAACAATACTCTTGTATCTGGTCAGAAGATTCCATTCTTTGCAGACCCAGACCAGCCATTCAATGAGGTTATGGCAATGGTGGCACTTCGTGCAAAGGTCGATAAGATCATACTTGGTGGTATGGGTATGACAAATGATGACTATTATTTCTTCCGTAATACATTCTCAAATGCAGGTGCCCTCGACCGCATCATTGCATTTATGAATACAACAGAAGACCCTGCTGTTGAAAGACTTCTTATTCCTGATATGGCGTTGACAGCAGCCGAGTACTTTGCTGTAGAAAAGCATGAACAAGTACTTGTGCTTCTTACTGATATGACATCATACGCAGACTCTCTTTCAATCGTAAGTAACCGTATGGATCAGATTCCTTCTAAGGATTCTATGCCAGGTTCTCTGTATTCAGACCTTGCAAAAATCTATGAGAAGGCAGTTCAATTCCCAGAGAATGTTGGTGGCGGTTCTATAACAATCATCGCTGTGACAACACTTTCTGGAGGTGATATTACACACGCTGTGCCAGATAATACAGGTTACATCACTGAAGGTCAGTTGTTCCTCCGCCGCGATTCTGATATTGGTAAGGTTATTGTTGACCCATTCCGTTCACTTTCTCGTTTGAAGCAGCTTGTATCTGGTAAGAAGACAAGAAAGGATCATTCACAGGTTATGAATGCTGCCATACGTCTTTATTCTGATGCTGCAAATGCAAAGACAAAGCTTGAAAACGGATTCGATCTTACTGATTACGACAATCGTTGTCTTGATTTCGCAAAAGATTATGCTAATAAACTTCTTGCAATTGATGTGAATCTCGATACTACTGAAATGCTTGATGTTACATGGTCTTTGTTCCACAAATACTTCAAATTAGAAGAAGTTAATATCAAGAAGGAATTCACAGATATTTATTGGAAGTAAGCTCCCTAACCCTCGAAGGGGGCAGCCGCTCTACATGTTTTGTGCGGATGTTATTCGGGGATAACCTATAGTGCCATCTCCCCCCAACCAGATGGCCGCCCCTTCAATAGGGGTCGGGGGCATTAAATGGCAATAAAGTTTCAATATAACAAAACATCGCTTCAGCAGATTGAGAAGAATCTGAAGATGCGTCAGCGTACTTTGCCGATTATAAAAAGCAAAGAGACTGCTCTGCGTCTTGAGGTTAAGAAATGCAAGGAGGAAGCTGATGTCTTGGAGAAGAAACTGCAAAGTCAGATTGGCGGCTACGAATCGATGTATGCTCTATGGGGCGAATTTGATGCATCGTTAGTAAGTTTGAAAGATGTTCAGCTTGATGTAAAGAAGATTGCCGGTGTTCGTGTACCTATATTAACTAACATTGAGCTTGATGTTAAGCCATTTGGATTATTTTCATCGCCAAAATGGTATTTTGACGGTATAAATCTTTTGCAGGGATTAGCCAAGACAGCAGTCGAGCGTGAATTCGTTCTCGCAAAATTGCATCTTCTTGATCACGCACGAAAGAAGACGACTCAGAAAGTTAATCTTTTTGAGAAAGTTCAGATTCCTGGTTTCCAGGAAGCAGTGCGTAAGATTAAGCGATTCATGGAAGATGAAGAGAATCTCTCTAAGTCTTCACAGAAAATCTTGAAATCACTTCAAGAGAAACGAGCAAGAAAGGAGGAAGAGGAAGCGTTATGATTCAAAAAATGAAAAAACTCACATTCCTTGTTTTTCATAAGGAATATGATGAATTCCTCAACGGACTTCAGCAGCTTGGTGTTGTTCATATTCAGCCTTTAGAGAAGAATACCGAATGTGCTCCAGAAGAGGGCAGTGCAGAGAATATTCAAACTCCAGCAGAAAGGTTGGCTGTAATTGAAAATCAGATTAAGCATGCTAAAGAAGTATTGCGCAGATACATTGATATCCTCAATGCAGATGTTGACAATATTATGCTTGGCGACGCAAAAAATGCTGAATTTGTCATTTCAAAAGCTGACGATTTGTCTGAGGCTATAAAAGTTGCAGAACAAAAAGCTGCCAAATATAAGGCAGATGTTCAGCTTCTTGAACCTTGGGGAAATTTTGACAGAGGCCAGATTGAACGACTTGCTCATGTCGGCGTTACTATGCATTATCATGTTGCTCCTTCTAAAGGCTTTGATAAGATTTATCCTGAATATCGAGATAATATCATAAGTCAAGATTCAAAGCAAGTGTATTTTGTTACATTTACACAGGAAGGAGAAGATGATGTTGATGCTCTCTCTGTTCAATTACCTGAGATGTCTTTGTCTGAAGCAGAACAGATGAGTCAAGAGTATTCTGTTGAAGTAGATACTCTTACAGCTCAACAACTTTGCAATGCAGAGCATCTTGGTGACATTCTTGCTTATTTGAAAGAACTTGAAAACAAGGCTGCTTTTGAAAGTGCGCAATGTGACACATGTGATGCTGCGCAAGGTAAAGTCAAAGTGTTAGAGGGTTGGTTCCCAGAGGACAAGCAGAAAGATGTTGAAGCATTCCTTGAAAAAGCTGATATCTATTTTGAGACTCGCGAACCACTTCCAACAGACAATGTTCCTGTTAAGTTCAAGAATGACGGCTATTCAAGAATGTTTGAACGCCTGACTAAAATGTATGGATTCCCATGTTATAATGAATGGGATCCAACACCAATAGTTGCTCCGTTCTTCACACTGTTTTTTGCAATCTGTATGGGTGACGCTGGTTATGGTCTGCTCATCGCTTTGTATGGAGCAATGGATATGGCAGGAAAGACAAAGAAAGTACCAATAGTAGGGGAAATGCTTGCAGGATGTGGAAATATGATTCTCGCTCTTGGAGTTGCAACTACTATAATAGGATTCTTACTTGGCACATTCTTTGGAATAAACATTGTTACAGCAGGCTGGATACCTGAAAGCACAGCTATTGGAGGTGTTCTTTCTTGGTTACAGGGCAACGTACCAGGCACATCTTATTCTATACAGATGGCAGCTGCTATTTCTATCGGAGTATTCCATATTTGCTTAGCAATGATTATCAAAGCAGCACTTTTCACAAAGAAGGAAGGCTTTGCTTCGCAGATAAGCACATGGGGATGGGTTCTCTTGCTTGTAGGTGGTGTAATAACAGGTGTCTTAGGTCTTGCTGGAGCTCTTTCACAAGACATGATGACAATAGTTCTCATCGCTATAGGTGGTGTAGCAGCATTGGCAATTTATATTCTTAACAATGTTGGTCGCCTTGCAAAAAGTCCTTTGAAGGGAATCCTTATCAATCCTCTTGCTGGACTTTATGACACATACAATATGGCGAGCGGTTTGATGGGTGACATACTTTCATACATCCGACTTTATGCTCTCTGTCTTGCAGGTGGCATGCTTGGAGGAGCGTTCAACATGATAGGAGATATGGTAAGCGATGCAGCAGGGTGGGCTATTCCATTCGCAGTTATCATCTACATTGTAGGTCATATATTCAACTTGTTAATGTCTGCAATTTCAGCATTTGTTCATCCACTTCGTCTTAATTTCGTTGAGTATTTCAAGAATGCCGGATATGAAGGTAAGGGTGTTGGATATAAGCCATTTGAGAAAAAATAACAATTAATGCACGATTTTATTCTGCATATTTAATAAACAATAAAGTTAATAACAAATAAAAACAATACAATTATGGATTTAATTCTTGGTTATCTTGGTCTTGGTCTTATGTTAGGCCTCGCAGGTATCGGTAGCTGTTATGGTACAACTATCGCAGGTTCAGCAGCAGAAGGCGCACTCAAAAAGGATCCTTCAAAGGCATCTGGTTATATGGTGCTTTCAGCACTTCCTGCAACACAGGGTCTTTACGGATTCGTAGCATTCCTTATGACAATGGAAAAGCTTAGCGATCCTTCAAACGGACCACTCATGTTCGGTATCGGACTTGGTGTTGGTATTACATGTTTGTTCTCTGCAATCCGTCAAGGTAAAGTTTGTGCCGCTGGTATTCAGGGACTTTCACAGGGACATGATGTTCAGACACCTACAATGATTTATGCAGCTCTTCCAGAGTTTTATGCAATCCTTGCACTCGTAGGTGCTTTGATGGTATAATCAATTAATAAAACTAACATTATAAATAAGAGTGTGCCATTCTTATGACGCACTCTTATTTTTTTTGACATGAGAAAGGGCAATAAAAGAAATGGATACGCTTATTTAACATAAGATTGATTCGGTCTAATTTGTATGTAAATAAATAATCACCATATAAAAGATGCAGATTCTCTATAATTTGTATATATAAGTTGTGTAACTATAATAAATAAGAACACATAATTTTGTACACATCTGATATTTCAATTATTGTCATTGACGATTTGTTTGCTAATTATTTATAACTAACATATGAAATATAATTCTAACTTAATAATTCTCTTAATATTATTTGTATTACCACAATGCATTCATGCTCAGTATATTGAAGAAGTCAAAGGTAAAACCTTGACAAATACATCAATAAAAGAATTCAGTGATTACAAGACTGTTCTTTTGAATTTTGATTGGAAATTTCAATTAGGTAACGTCGCAGGTGCTGAGCGTTTGGATTATGATGATTCATCATGGCGCAAATTGGATTTACCTCATGATTATCAGTTCGAACTTCCATGGGATGAGAATGGAAACAAAGGTCGTGGATTCAAGCAAATGGCTGAGGGTTGGTATAGAAAGCGAATAAACGTGCCATCATCCATTAAGGGCAAACGTATCGCTCTTGATTTTGAAGGTGTTATGTACATCTCTGATGTCTATATCAATGGAATAAAAGTTGCAAGCAATGAATATGGATATACCGGTTTTGAGGCCGACATCTCAAAATATGTCAAGTTTGACGAGGAAAATGTTATTGCTGTTTATTCTTCAACTTGCAAAACAAATGCATCACGTTGGTACACTGGCGGAGGTATATACAGAAATGTATGGATGAAAGTTTCGAATAACACTCATATAGCCAGACATGGCTTATATGTAACGACTGACGGTAACAATGTCAATGTTCAGGTGCAAGTGGAAAATTGGCAGCAGCATGACATCGTAATAAAAGCCTCATTGAAAGATCCTCAGGGCAAAACTATAGCATCTACAGAGAAAGGCATGCCTGACCATACAATTCAAAACAACACAGAGGTACAACTGCCTGTGATGCAGGTGACTAACCCACAAATATGGGATATAGACACTCCTAATTTATATAATGTAGAAGCTGTGCTTGTAGAAAATGGTGATACTATAGATATTGCTTCTGACAGATTTGGATTCCGTACAATCGAATATGGTCCTGAATATGGATTTAAGTTAAATGGCAAGAAGGTATTCTTGGCAGGTATAGCAAATCATCACGACCTTGGAGCATTGGGAGTTGCAGCTTACAGGGATGCCATCGAAAGGCAGATCCGTGTTCTGAAATCATACGGATATAATGCTATCCGCTGTTCTCATAACCCTTATTCTAATGACTTATATGAAATTGCTGATGAACATGGAATGTTAGTCATTGACGAATTGATTGACAAGTGGTCAGACAAGGATTACTGGGGAGGTCGTCAACCTTTCATGCTTATATGGCCAGAACTTATGAAAGAATGGGTGAAGAGAGACCGTAATCATCCTTCTGTCATTCTTTGGAGCTTAGGTAATGAACTTCAGACACGTTCTGATTGGAGTGGTTATAAGACTGATGATTGGGGCATTACAACATATAGAATATTCAATCAGTTCTTGAAGCGTTATGACAATACCCGTCCTACAACTGTTGCGATGTTTCCTGCCAGAGCTGGAGCGCAACGAAACACCCCAGACTTCAAAACGTATCTTGTTCCACCTGAATTGTCTTGCGTAACCGAGGTCGCTTCGTTTAATTATCAATGGGATGCGTATCATGGTTATTATGACCACAAGCCAGACCTCATACTTTTCCAATCTGAAGCCGTGACTAATCAGTTACAGCAGCCATATTATGGTATGGACAGAAAACGTGGTGTAGGTCTATGCTGGTGGGGTGCGATAGAATATTGGGGTGAAAGCAATGGCTGGCCAAAGAAAGGATGGAATTACTCATTCTTCAGTCACACACTCGAGCCTTATCCACAAGCATCACTCATAAAGGCAAGCATAAAACCTTCAGAACCAGTCGTATGTATAGGTGTGGTTGATGGAAAAGGTGAAAGTCTTGAGTGGAATGACATAAAGGTTGGTCAACAGAAAATCAACAGAAACTGGAATCAGAAAGCAGGTACTCATCCAAATGTCTTCACTTATACAAACGCAGAGGAAGTTGAGCTATTCTACAATGGTAAGTCATTGGGAGTTCAGAAGAATGACACAACTCAAGTGGCAAAGCGTAATATCATCTTATGGAGTGGAATTGATTTTGGCGAAGGTGGAAAACTGACAGCCATTGCCCGCACAGGAGGTCAAGAAGTTTCTCGTGATGAAATTCAAACCACAGGAAAAGCTGTTGCTTTGAAGGTCGTCGAAGAGAAACAGGATTGGACTGCTGATGGCATGTCGCTAAAGTATCTTAAGATTTATGCCGTTGACAGCAAAGGAAGAATTGTTCCTAATGCTAACGATACCGTCAGCGTTACTGTAAATGGAGAGGCGTCATTCTTGTCGCTTGACAATGGTGATCATTACACATCATATCTTTTCAAGGATGTTAACACAAAGGAAATGCAGACAGGTTTTGCTCAGTGCATACTCCGAAGCACAAGAAAAGCAGGAAAAGTGAATGTTGTAGTTTCTTCTCCAACCCTAAAAGCCGTTAAAAAGACATTTACAACTAAATAACCTCAAAAAAAAGAAAATTACATACTATCCTTTCGGATATTTGTTTTATATTTGCAAATGTTAAGTAGTGGAATTGATGAAATTGTCAATCCCCTACTCTGAAAAACGAATTATTATAATTATAATATTATGGATCAAGAATTGATTAAGTATTGTGAGGCTGAAGCACAGAAGTGGCTCTCACCTGCATTTGATGCAGAAACTCAGGCAGAAGTTAAGGCTATGCTCGAGGCAGAAGACAAGTCTGCTCTTATCGATGCATTCTATCAGAACCTTGAATTTGGTACTGGCGGACTTCGTGGAACAATGGGTGTAGGTACTAACCGAATGAATAAGTATATCGTTGGCATGGCCACACAGGGCTTTGCTAATTATATCAACAAGGCATTCCCAAACATACAGCCAGCAGTAGTTGTTGGTCATGACTGCCGTAATAACGGACGTATGTATGCTGAGACTGTAGCAGCTATTTTCTCTGCAAACGGAATCAAGGCATATCTTTTTGAGAGTCTCCGCCCTACTCCAGAGATTTCATTTGCCATCCGTCAGCTTGGCGCTCAGGCAGGTGTAAATGTTACTGCATCCCACAATCCAAAAGAGTATAACGGCTACAAGGCATATTGGGAAGATGGCGCTCAGGTATTGGCACCACATGACACAGGCATCATTGAAGAAGTAAATAAGGTATCTATTGATGATGTGAAGTTCGAGCCAAATCCAGATCTTATCAAGATTATTGGCGGTGAGATGGATTATGACTATATGCAGGCTGTACATGAGGCACTTGTTGACCAGGATGTTATCAATCGTCAGAAGGACCTCAATATCGTTTACTCAGCAATGCATGGAACAGGTCGTGTCATCGTACCTCTTTGTCTCCGTTCATGGGGCTTCCAGAATATCAATGTTGTGCCAGAGCAGATGGTTATCGACGGCAATTTCCCAACTGTTGTCTCTCCAAATCCAGAAAATGCAGAAGCAATGACACTTGGCATGAAGCTTGGCACTAAGCTCAATGCAGACCTTGTTGTTGCTACTGACCCAGATGCTGACCGCCTCGCTATCGTGTGTCGCGACCCTAAGGGTGAATGGTGCATCCTCAATGGTAACCAGACTGCACTCATGCTTTCTTATTATATTATTGAGAATAAGAAGAAGCTTGGTCTTCTTAATCCAACAGACTTCATGGTTAAGACTATTGTCACAACAGAGACAATTGTTGAGATTGCGAAGAAGAACAATGTGGAAATCCGCGACTGCTACACCGGATTTAAGTGGATTGCTCGTGAAATAGCTATTTCAGAAGGAAAGCAGAAATATATCGGCGGCGGCGAGGAATCATTCGGTTACCTTCCATACGATAAGGTTCGCGACAAGGACGCTCCAGCTTCTATCTGTCTTATCTGTGAAATTGCAGCATGGGCTAAAGATAATGGCATGACGCTTTACGACCTTCTCATGAAAATTTATCTTGATTACGGTTTCGCATACCAGGATGCTATTTCTGTCACAAAGCCAGGTAAGAGCGGAGCTGACGAGATTAAGCAGATGATGGAAGACTTCCGTGCCACTCCTCCAACTTCTCTTGGTGGCAGCCCTGTTGTATGCGTTAAGGACTACAAGACACTCAAGATGGTTAATGAAGGTGCAGAATCTGTTATTGATATGCCAACTACAAGCAATGTTATTCAGTGGTTCACTGCTGACGGCACAAAGATTTCTGTTCGCCCATCAGGCACAGAGCCTAAGATTAAGTTCTATGTAGAAGTCAAGGGCGAGATGGGATGTGCTAAATGCTATGATAGCGCTGTTGCAACTGCTAAAGAGAAGGTTGCAGCTATCAAGGCAGACCTCGGTTTATAATTGAAATTATTCTCCTTATCAGGTTGTCTTGACATAGACAAAAAAAAACAAGGAGAAAAACATAAAAAAACACGATTACATTCACTTGTAGTCGTGTTTTTTTATGCCATTTTCAAAGGTTTCTTTTAACAACGTGCAACTTACTGATTAATAAATGTGTGCATAATTTGGTACATTTAAAAATGCTGCCATTTGGTACATTTACGACTTACAAAAACATACAGATTTGACACATCCCAATCCATTACTGTTCGTTTTGAAACATAACAATTTTTCAAATGGCACATAAACCATATTATAAAATTTTCATGTTAACAGAAAAAGCCATAACTTTGCAATGTCAAAAAAAAATAAGGGATATGATTTAAATCATAAACCGAACCAAGACGATAGATCTTTGACTATGATAACACATCTATTTTTTGCAGAGTAGTATTTATGATAATTTGGTAATCATAACGGTTTGTAAGATTAGGTAACATAAAGTAAAGGATATTAATGATTATTTGGTAATAAAAAAGTATTTTGGGACATGTTTAGGTTCTAAAATGAATGATTAACGATTAGGATAGGTTTGTTTGTTTTACTGCAGGGCATTCGTGAGAAATACCCCTGCAGTTTTTTATGTTTAAATTTTCACAAACATAACAAATTTCGCAAGCACGAGCAATGTTGATGCGGCAGAATGTTACAAGCGTAACACGCCCTATGTTACGCTTGTAACACACGGCAAGTAACACTTGTAACATCGAGCGTGTTACAGGTGTTACATACATAGCACCTATCGCAAACAAATGAAGTTTGCCAACACAATTATTAAAAGTAGGTAATCAAAATTAATTAGATGTTCATCCTTTAATCACCTACTTATGTTAATATTCATACTTAAAAGACACAAGTTATGACTTTAATGTCATTATTTGGGCATCACAGACTTGCACAGACAGATATTTTTTCATAGTTTCGCAGAAAAATCACAAATAATACTCTTTGACACTACTGATTTATAATTTGTAACCTCAATAATCATGGTTACAATAGAAATAAAAGATGAAACGACTAATATTATTAGACGCATTGCGTGGGTTTGCCTTAATGGGTATTGCGCTTGCTAATTATCCTGAATTCTCGCTTTATTCCTTCCTTTCTGGCGAGGAGCAAAGCAGCATGTTGACTGCAGACGCTGACATGATCACCAGATGGTTGCAGATTATTTTTGTTGACGGAAAATTCTACACTATCTTTTCCATCCTTTTTGGCATAGGCTTTTCCATTATTATAGAAAACTGTATGCGTAAAGGTCGTAATGGCTTTGTTGTGTTTTACCGACGTATGGGAGTGCTCACTCTTATCGGACTCCTGCATTTGCTGTTCCTTTGGAGTGGAGACATTCTTTTACTATACGCTTTGATGGGAATGATATTGCCATTGTTCAGCAAACTTAATATACGTTCACTCCTTATTGCTGCATCAATATTCCTGTTTTTGCCGGTTATTTGCGATCTTGTGATAACCATTACACTCATCGACCCATCCGTATATCCTTATAATATGTGGTGGCAGACAGCAGCATCTTATGGTATCACAGAAAATAACTTTGCCACATGGTTGCGTGATACAGAAAGCTATGAGGGAGTTCATGCCTTCTTAATGCAAGGAGCATGGGAGAGAATGTGGGAGTTTGTCAGTTCACATAGATACTTCAAGGTGCTTGGCCTTTTCCTCATAGGCTATGCTATTGGCAAAAGCAAATGCCTCACTTCTATAGAACAGCACAAGCAGATGTTCCGCAAGGTGGCAGCATGGGGATTTGCCATTGGACTTCCCCTTTCTGTTGCATACGCATTTAGCCAACCTATGGGAGCTATCCCCCACTCTATACTTTATACATTAAGCGTTTATCCATTGGGCATTGCTTATATGGCATTCTTTTCTCTTATATTTGTGAAAACCCCAAAGTCGAAAATATGGAAATGCCTATCTTTCCCTGGACGCATGTCACTCACATGCTACTTGTCACAGAGCATCATTGGCATATTCCTTTTCTATGGGATAGGCCTTGGTTGGGGATTATCTTTCGGATTATGGCAGACGGAAGCAATCTCTCTTGCTGTGTTTGCTGCTGAAATGATTTTCTCCGCAATTTGGCTTAGGTTCTTTCAATATGGACCCTTTGAATGGATTTGGCGAAAGTTGACTTATGGAAGGATAATATCTACTACCGTAAATTGACACTTGCCATATACAGACATTTGTCACTTTAACTGCCCTTTAACTTCCTTTCAACTACCCTTTTACACCACAACAAGTAGATCTTGCGCTTATATATAACACCCCTTTACAGAACGCCTGCAGCCTTTCTATATTTGAGTTTCGCCAGCTGTAGCTGGCATCTTGCTTGTACAAGATTTGTATATGACTGCTGCCAGAGAGCTTGGCTTTCAAGGTAGTCTGATAGAGTTTCAAAACCCACATCACATTGCTGTTTTGACAGTTTCATGTTTTCTGCAGCCTGCTCAAGCGAAAGCTTGCAAAGTTCAAGTTCTGTTTTTGCTTCTTCTACATTATTTTTGCATAATGCAAGTTCAAGCTGCATTTTTTCGTTCAGCTCTTCCTGCTCAAGCTGTGTTATCTGATAAGCAGCCTTAGCTGAACGCACCTTATTTGTTGTACCTCCAAATATGTCTATTGGCACATTCACAGTCACGCCGACATTATATGCACCACCCGAGAGCAGTCGCTTGCCAGCCATCTCACCTCCATTAGCATAAGTGTAAGCACCACCTACAGCAACGACAGGCAGATAATCGGATTTCGCAAGTTTGATATTTTTCTTGGCAAGTTCGGTCTTACCCGCTAAGATATTGAATTCTGGACGGTTATTGATGCCTCCATCAAAAACACTGCCACCATTCTCATCATTCGGGATATTGCTGTCGATAGAGATGTTGCTGTCGAGCGGCATGCCAATAACATGACAGAGATTCATCAGAGCAAGTCGATACCCATTGTCTGCTTTCTGAATAGACAGTTCAGCCTCATTAAGTTTGACTTGCACCTTCATGACATCATTTCGTGTACGCATTCCATGTCGGAAAGCACCGTCAACATTTTTTTTCAGTTCGTTTAGTAAGTCACGATATTTACGAGCCACATCCCCCAACTCTTTCGCCTTTATTGCCATATAGTAAGCCTCTTCTGTCTGGATAATGACCTCAGACTCTGTGAGTCGTATGTTCTCTTTAGCCATATTGACTCCTATTTTAGACATAGAGTAAGCGGTAGATACCTTGCCACCGGTATATACAGGTTCGATAATGGAAAAAGAGCCGAAAAAGACATTCTTTATCTTCCAGTTCATCGACTGGTCTGGAAAGTCAGCATATTGGTTTAATGTATAGCTTCCATCTGCATTCGGCGTTACATTAGGGACAAACTGTCCCAATGCTTCCACATAATTATATATAGGGAGATGTCCGCCGCTAATGTCAAAACTTCCTGAAGCATCGCTGTAGAAGTCTATGGCAGTAAGGTTTATCTTTGGGAAATAATTAGCTTTATAAGACTTCATGTCGTATGTTGTCTGTTCAAACTTATACTTTGCCGAAGATAACGACTTATTGTTTGCTATGGCTTTTGACTTGCAATCTTCAAGACTCAGCGTTTGTGCATTTGCGCCTAAAGAAAAAGCACAAAGAACCAATGAAGCAGATATGTGAATTATTGACTTACGTGTTCTTGTCATATATTTTATATAATAATGTCAATGAAAGTTCTTACTATTTGATTGATAAAAAATATCCAGCAGTATATGGCGTAGCAGCTCATTTCACTTTGAAAAACAACGCATACAATATTGGTATGAAAATCAATGTGATGAGTGTTCCCATGAAAAGTCCGCCCATGATTGTCACAGCAAGTGAACCGAACATAGCGTCGGGCACAAGTGGAATCATACCTAAGATCGTTGTTAGCGACGCCATCATCACTGGTCGAAGACGTGACTTTGAACTATGTATCAAAGCCTCACGGGCAGGCATTCCCGATGAAATCTCCTCATTAATCTCATCCATAAGAACAATGCCGTTCTTTATCATCATGCCTATAAGTCCAAGCACACCTACAATAGCTACAAATCCAAAAGGCTTTCCTGTTATGGTGACAATAGGAATGACTCCAATAAGCACAAGAGGTATGCAGCAGAAGATTATAGCTGGCTTCTTGTAATCTTTGAAGAGCATTATCAAGATAAGAAGCATGGCAACAATGCATATTGGGAATCCGTTGAAAAGGTATTTCATCGCCTGGTCGCTGGCTCTCTTCTCTCCCTCCCAATAGAGCGAATAGCCTTCTGGCAGTTCAATCTTCTCTATCTCTTCAGCTATGGCTTTGCGAGCAGCTTCGGTACCAACTCCCGGACGAGGTGAACATTGCAGGCGCTGTGCACGCTGTCCGTTAAATCGCATCACGACAGGTTCCTCCCATTTTATGTCAATACCGCGCGCCACTTGCTTGAGAGGAGTTGTCTGTATCACATTCTCAATGATATCGTCTTTGTTTACAGCACCCGACATAAGCTTGTTGATTGTTGACCTGTCAACGAATTGTGACAAATTTGGCATTATGCCAAAAACTCTTGCATCTTCAAGATTATCAATATTTTCACCGTCATCATTAGTACATTTCACATATATATTTTGTGGGTGAATGCCATCATAGTATGTACCGATAGGCACTCCGCTCGTATATGTCATCATAGAGAGAGCGATGTCATTACGTGAAAGTCCGCTGTTTCGTGCGGAAGATTGATTATATGCTATAGAAAGCACAGGAACCTTTGGTTCCCAATCTGATGTCGTAAGATAAACCTTGTCTGACGCTTCTACTATAGTGCGTGCCGAATCAACAAGTTGGTGCAACACAGCTGGGTCAGGACCGGAAAAACACGCTTCAATAGGATATTTCTTGAACATGAGGTTATAACGCTTAAACTTCACATAAGCATCAGGGAACATCTCATTCACCTCTTTCTGCAATGAGTCTATATGCTCCACTAATGAGCTCGGCGAATCAAAATCTATAATCAGTTCACCATACGCCAAAGAGGGTGTTGCTATGGAGCGAACGAGGTTATATCGTGAAGGTGTGCCACCGATAGATGTGGTGACATGAGTGATATAGTCATGCTTTATCAGATGCTGACGCACCTTTTCCAAGTCTTCTTCAACCTGAGTGGAGTTAGTGCCTTCTGGCAACTTATATTCCATATATAACTGGTCGTACTCCATGTCAGGGAAGAAAGCCTGATTTGTAAATTTATAACATAAGGTGCTGACAATCAGTAATCCGACAGCAATAAATATCATCGTCCATTTATGCTTAAGTCCGAAACAGAGAATATGCTCCAGCAAGTCGTATGACTTACCTTTATATAGATTCTCCTCTTCGTCATTGTCGGTGTTTGCTTTTCTTTTTGCCCTCTTGCTTCTGATGCCCATTTTCATAAACATCCAGTCACTCATAATAGGCACATGCACCAATGCCAGAAGCCAACTCAGGAGAAGGCTGACAGCAATGACAATAAAAAGGTCTCTTACATATACACCTGCTGTGTCGGGGCTCATAAATATAGGCAGGAAGGCAAGAATTGCTATCAATGTGGCTCCAAGCAGCGGCATGGATGTTCTGCTGCCAATAGACGTGAGCGCCTCTATACGTGACTTACCTTTTTTAAGATCAACGAGTATTCCGTCAACAATCACAATGGCGTTGTCAACAAGCATGCCCATGGCAAGGATGAAGCTTGCAAGCGACACACGCTGAAGTGTGCCATGGAAACCTTGCAGTACGAGGAACGAACCGAATACAATTACTACAAGACTTGTACCGATAATAGCGCCACTTCTCCACCCCATAAAGAATATGAGCACAACCACAACAATGGCAACAGATTCAAGCAGATTGATAAGGAATGTGCTGAGTGCGTTGTCAACACGCTCTGGCTGGAAAAACACCTTCTGGCATTCTATTCCTGCAGGCAGACGATGTTCGATTTTTGAAATTGTACCTTCAACCTTCTTTCCCACTTTAAGAATGTCGTAATCTGGTGAACATGCTATGCTTATGCCTAAAGCGCGCTTGCCGTCACGATCCATCTTGTTGCGTGTTGTCGCTTCGTATGTCTTTCGTACAATAGCAATGTCTTTAATGCGCAGCTGGTCGTTATTATGACCTTGAATGAGCATGTTGGCAATATCATCAACATTATTAAATTTGTCGTCAACAGTCACTCGAATACGATTATTGCCATTGTCATAATAGCCTGAATAGCTTGTTTTGTTCTGATTGTTAAGTGTTTGAATAATTTCTATAGGCATAACACCGAGATTAGCCATCTTTTCCTGACGCAGTTCGATGTTAATACACTCTGTGCGCCGTCCATATATCTCCACACGGCTAACTCCCTCGATGCCATTCACTTCTCGTTTTATAAGTTCGGCGAAGTCGCTAAGCTGCGAGTCCGTCTGCCCGTCACCTGTCAAGGCATAAAACATGCCATATACATCGCCAAAGTCATCACGCACCATCGATGGAGAAGCACCGGCAGGCAGTTTGCTCTGTGCATTTGCAACCTTTCTTCTCAACATGTCCCATTGCTGTTCCACTTGGTCATTTGGCACAGTAGTAATCAACTCAACAGTTATAAGACTCAAGTCGGCATAGCTTGATGACTGCAAGTTATTTATCGTTGACATTTCTCTGATGCTTTTCTCGATAGGGTCAGTCACTTCAAGTTCAACCTGGTGAGCTGATGCACCAGGATAAGTGGTCACAACCATAGCCTGCTTGACTTTAATGGCAGGGTCTTCGAGTTTGGACATAGAGTCGTATGCCATAACACCTCCGATGACGAGTATCACCACCAGAAAGTGTATCAACTTTGAATTGTCAAGAGCCCATTTGCTGTAATTCATATCGTAAGTATATTGTTGATATTAGCAATAAATACAAATGTTATATTGCTAATAATAAATGTATTATTAAATTTAGTTAAAGTAAACCTCCAATATTAGAAGATGATGGTTTTTGCATGAGGCGCACCTTCTGTCCATCTTTAATATGATGCACACCAGTCACGACAATCTTCTCGTTTTGCTTCAAACCTTTGTCAATAATTGAAGTGCCATCTCTATTGATTTTGTTCAGGCTAACCTGTCGAGCCTTAACCACATCTTGCTTCTCATCATAAACATAGACAATAGTTTTGTCATTATTGTTGACTACTGCCGATGATGGAACATAGAACACATTTGATGCGTTTTTATTGATTGTCTCAGAATATACCATAGTTGTCATTCCTGGTGTGATCCTCTTGTTGGAGACAGGTGTGGCGAACTTTAGGCGTACAGTATATAATTGTGATGAATTAGCCTCTTGGCTTGTGCGAGAAATGGTAAGAGGGAACTGCTCGTCGCCTGTTATATCGAATTTGCAATAGAAACTTGTGAATTTGTCTATATTTGCAAAATCAGCAGCACTGAATTTTATTTCCACTTCGGTGTCTCCGCTTGCGAAGATAGAAATTACAGGCATACCTGCCGCTACTGTCTCACCGCTTTCATGAAGCTTCGCCTGAACATATCCGTTTATGCTGCTTCGAAGCTGTGTGTCTGCCAACTGATTCTTGTGATGCTCGAGTTTTTGACTTATCTGCTGAAGACCGTAACGCGCTTTGTCGTAATTGCTGGCTGTCGTGTTTCCTTCTTGGTAAAGAGCCATAACACGTTCTGCGTCTGCTTTAATCTGTTCATATTCAGCCTGTGTGGCAGACAATTGAACATTGTAGTCACGGCTGTCCATAACAGCCACGACCTGTCCTGCCCTGACGTAATCACCTTCTTTAACCAGCACACGCTGTATCTGACCAGCAACCTTAAAAGCAAGATTGACCTCTTCCGCAGGCTTTGTTTTGCCAGTGAAGGATTGAGAACCTATCTCATTTGAGTTCTTTACTGTGACTACATCAACTAATGGAGCCTCATTGCTTTGTACCTTCTTTTCGCCGCATGAAATCAATGAGACTGCCGCGAGAAATACAGAAATGACATTATTAGTATTTTTCATATCCTATTCAATGTTTTTTGTTTTTCGAATGCAAAGTTAGGTTTTATTTATATTTTATTTGTGGTTAAAAATTAACAACATTTGTTCAAAAGGTACTGAATTTTGATTTTTAACATTACTTAAAGATTAAAATCAATGAAAAAAGTTGCGTGTTTTGTTCATTTTTAGTTATTTTGCAAAAAAATTATTAGCACATTATGACCAATGATAGAATTATCATCAGAGAAATAAATGGTGGTGAGGTAAACATACTTGATGCCGAGTATGACACCGTAAAAATTAACAAGACAGGAGTTTTTCTGTGCAAAGAAGGAGAGGTTGATATTATAATAGATGGACAGGAATTTCATTTATGCAGAAATTCCATCATTGTATATTTTTCATATAGTGAACTTCACATTCTTGGGCATAGCTTAAATCTTCAAGGCACACTCATAGGGGCTGATTTGGATATCATTCAGCCTCTGCTCTATCAAGTTACAAATTTCAATGCTCTTTTCATAATTAAAAAATACCCACATCAAATAGTTTCCGAATCACAGCGTAATACGCTATGTAGTTACATGGAACTTCTGGAGAGGGCTGAAAGACTAAGTGAGGAGCAGAAGATGGCAGAAAAATGGGTTGACGACCCGAAACCTGTCAAGCAGATTGCTCGCAAACAAGCAGAGCTACTTGCCAACTGCCTGATTCTTGAAATTGTTCAATGCTATACGGATGTAGAGTTCGACCCCACTCCTGCATCAAGAACAGACGAAGTGCTACAGAGTTTCGTGTCATTGCTTTATCGTAAATTCCGTTCCGAACATGAGGTGTCATATTATGCTGACCAGCAATGTCTTACACGCCGTTACTTCAGTTCGATAATTAAGTCTAAGACAGGTAAATCTCCAAGCCAATGGATTACGACAGCGCTTTTGGTCGAAGCAAAGCGAATGCTATTGTCAAGCAATATTTCTGTTCGTCAGATCTCAGAGGATTTGTTTTTCCCAAATCAGAGTTATTTTGGAAAATGGTTCAAAACAAACACTGGTATAGGACCTCTTGAATATCGCCACGGAAAAGAAGAAAAGATAACAGATGATGCTGAGTTTGATGATGTTGTAAGACGAGGAATCTCATTTGTTGGAAAGTAAGAATATGCATTAAAGTGCTGTGAATACATTATTTATTTAGTAATATACACTCTGGTCAATATAAAAATCAAAAAAAAAAATGAAAAAGTATTTTTTAATGTTTATTATCGCTGCTTGTTCTGTCTTCGGAATCACATCATGTCTTGACGGGATAGGTTCAGAAGCAACAGTTCAGTATTTTGTCAATTGTGATTCAATCGCTTACGAAAATACTAATGATGCAGAATACGATTCAATAATCAAGAATGCTCTGCAGGAATTGAAATTCAGCTATTATGTGTTTAGCATGAATGCAACGTCTGATGAGAGTGTCATTGATTATGCTGTCAACAAATGCAATGTCAGTGCAAACGAAACATTCAAAGCAAATGTGAAGAAAGGCATCACTCTGGCAGAGATTGAGAATCAGCTTTACAAGTCAAATAGCAACTATTTCGTTTCAAAAGGAATAAATAGTGCGCCAGCCATAGGTTTAAGTTCGATGAAAATCTACCTCAGCCTTCTTGGTACGTATTCAGGTCCTGTATTTTACGTAAACAGAGATAGCTGCAATGTGAAAAGATGATATTTTAATGTGATTGCAGGCAATAAAACGCATATTAATCTAAAATTTGTATGAATGAAGAGAAGAAACTCAGCATCATCGGTGTAGGTTCCTATAACCTTGACACTATCGTAAAGCGTGAATATCCAAATGGATTCGTGCCTGGCAAGCGTAATAAGTTCGTGGAGAATCTCATCATAGAAGAGATTGGTTCAAATCCAGGCAATGTTATGTGCATTATGGGGTGGTTCGATTGGGAGTCATACCCTATCGCTCTCTTTGATAATAGCGAAGAAGGAATGAAGATGACCGCTGACATGAAGCGCTATGGCTGCAATACTCGCTTCGTCACCAATACTCCTGAGGGTGGCACTAATCTCTTAAAGGTGACTCATGATATTGATGAGAATGGCAATCCAAAACGTCGTTTTTCCAAGCGTCATGCTCCAGGCAGTGGTTTCCCTAAGGATAAGGCATTCACAGTTATGGGTAAAGATGCGACTCTACCAAAGTTCATTCAGCAGCTGGACTTCCTCCCTGATGTTTACTTCTTTGAGAGTACCACTGCTGCATGGCGAGAGTTAGGCAAGTGGATGCGCAGCCAAGGTGTTCTGGTATATTATGAGATTCAGCGTATGTATTTGAAGGAATTCGCCAAATACCTCAAATGTATGAAGGAGAGTGACATCATTAAATTCTCAGATGAAGCAGTTGAAGATCTTGATTTTGTCGATGAGTTGAAGGATAAACTTATCATCCAGACACTTGGGGCAAAAGGCGTGCGCTTCAATCTTCGTGGTGCAGGATGGGTAACACTACCTCCTGTGCAGAATGATAATGTCGTTGATACCGAAGGCTGTGGCGATTGGACTACTGCCTCATTCATCAACGCCCTGGGTAAGCGAGGTGCGGTAAAGTTTTCTGATCTTACCTCTGAGATTGTCAGTGAATGCCTGATGGAAGCTCAGGAGTATGCCTCTCGCAATGCTTCTTATTTCGGCACTAAGGGCATTATTACAGCAAATACTTAGTATTTGCATACAATCATATTTGTTTGATATTATCCTCAGGTCACAAGCCTGGGTTTATTTGTTTGTGGGGTATGACAGCATGTGGAATCCCAGCTTTTACAGTTGAAGGAGATAAGGTCTATCGTGGCATGAGAGCCTGTGGTATTCCTGCCTACACCATATCTGGCAATCACATACTCTATTACTTAATCTATATCATTGTATCGCAATATTTTGACATAAAAATTTGTTCAATCAAAATATAATTTTTAGATTTGCATACTCAATCGTTAATTCTATAACAAGAATAACATAGTTTACATAATTTATTAAAACATTTACAAAAAAATGATTAATCAACCAACAGTGAAGCTTGGTATCGTTGGCGTTAGCCGCGACTGCTTCCCTATTACTCTTACTCAGGCTCGTCTCGCTGCTGTTATGGCAGAAGTAAAGGCAGCTGGTCTTCCAGAAGTTTATGACTGTCCAGTAACTATTGAGAACGACGTTGACACATACAAAGCTCTCGACTGGGCTAAGGAGAATGGCATCAACGCAGTATGTATGTTCCTCGGCAACTTCGGTCCAGAGGGTCCTACTACTCTCTTCTGCCAGAAGTTCGGTGGTCCTTGCATGGTTCTCGCTGCTAAGGAGGAAGGCAAGGCTAACCTCGCTAATGATCGTGGTGACGCTCTCTGTGGTGTCCTCAACTTCTCTTACAGCGTAGGTCTCCGTCGCCTCAAGGTTTATATTCCAGAATATCCAAACGTAACTCCAGCTGAGGCTGTTAAGGAACTCGCTGACTTCCGCAACATCGCTCGCGTTGTTATCGGTGTTCGCAACCTCAAGGTTATCGGCTTCGGTCCACGTCCTTGGGACTTCCTCGCTTGTAACGCTCCTATCCAGCCAATGTACGATCTCGG
>JAKSLL010000027.1 GCA_024401215.1 Bacteroidaceae bacterium | reverse complement strand
CCTCCGAGGAGCAATCCCTGGAGGACTCTTCTTGTTTATCTAGAGGCTCTAGAAACTCTAGTGACTCTAGAAATTCCTAGAAAATCTAGAATCTCTAGATTTTCTAGAATCTTTAGAAATTCTAGAAATACGATTTTTCGATATTTCGTTTTTGGGGCTATATAGTTGTTTGGTTGTTAATGAGTAGTTGCCAACTTGTGAAATATCAATACACTAATAGAATTTAGGTATGAGTTTCAGTCCTATATCTTCATAATAATTTAATTGATAGTCATCATCGCTGTTGTATATGATTGCAATACTGTCAATTTGATGTTCTGTGTTGTATATTTTGTTTAGGAACTTATACTCTTGTATTGCTTTTCCTATATTTCTTAGTTTTTTATAATTTATAGCTTGTTGAGGAGCGCCATATTTATCCGATGTGCGTGTTTTCACTTCAATAAAGTGCAGTTTGTTATTTTTGTAAGCAATTATATCTATTTCACATCCTTTATGAAGGTTCCAGTTTTTTTCAATTATACGGAACCCATTTTTCATTAGATACATACCTGCTATTAGTTCGCCTTTTTGTCCGAGTATGATATTGTTTTTTTGTTTGTTTATGCGTTTTATCTTGATATCTTCAATTCTTTTGACTAAATCTTCATGTAGTATTCTTCTGCCATTTGATTGAAGATGAACTACATTATAGCCAGATACACTTAAATATCTGCCTATTACATTGAATCTTATGCTTTTTGTTATTGAGGTATTTGTATCTAATATAACTATTCTGTACTTTTTGTTTATTCCATTTATTATCCTCTGCATTAGATTTATAAAATCGTTGTTTGATGATAATTTGTTGTAGTCATATTCATCTTTTTTATTTACAAATTTTGTACAAATTTGAGTTATGATAGAGGAAAAATCTACGTAGATGATTTTATTGGTGCTTAATAATTCTATAAATGACTTTTTTGTATCATCAACAATGTTGCTATTGCAGATTTGACAGTTTACATTACTTTGTAATCTTATATCAATAACACAATTTATGCTGTCTCTCTTCAATAGTTGAATGAATAGAGCATCGTTAGCAATATTGTCAGCTATAGTGAATATTATTGAATTAATGTTATTGGTATTCATCTATTTAGCTCTTGTAAATGTTTAGGTATCTGTGTTTTATAGATAGGTTCTCACATTGAGTGTATCAATGTGGGTTAATCTTGTTTTCCGCTATTTGAAGCGCCAAACAGGATTTCCTTTTCTCTCATTGTGGCTTTTTCCACCCAATCCTCGGGCACAAATCTCCAATGACCTTGTGCTTGAGGATTTATTGTTCCCAACTCTTTGATATATTGCAGGAGGTAATAGCGTATGTCATGCTCGCTAACATTGACGATTCTGGAATCAATATCTTTCTTTGAGATTGACGCACCTTTTGTGAGGAGTTCGCCTCCACCGTTTGCTCGATATGCAGTCATCGCCACAGTGTAAAATTCATCCATATAAAAAGGTGTTCCATCCTTTTTTGACAAGATAGTGACTTTCTCGCCTTCTGGTTTTGTCACGTCCACTTCATAGTTAATGCCTGCTGCGGAATCAAAGTTAAAAATAAAATTCTTAAATCCCATCCTGTCAGGATTGCTCTTCATTGGACTGATAAGAAGCATATTGTCGTTTTCTGAGTGCATCTGCTGTGTCCATGAAGCGTAACTCATTTCAAGATAGTTCTTTATCTCTAATCCAGATAGGCGTAGAGTATAAAGATGATCCTCAAAACGGTAGAGGTCGAAGAGGTTACTTACCTTAATATCACCAGCTTCAATAGCAGCATTGAAGAAGAGTGGTGCAGTGAATGATATGTCTGCCCCACTGATTTTTATCTGAAGTGACTGTATAAGGTCAATGTATGCTGAAGAGCCAAAATATGCCTCTGTCACATCGACCCTATTCAGGAATGTGCCTATCTTCTCAGTTGCGAAACGCTTTACCTCATGAAACGGGTACGCAAAATGACGCTTAAAGGATTCTGAATGCAAGTTATGAAGTGTACCAATATAATTGATAGAGGCGTTTGTTTCATGATTGAGAATTTTGCCGTTATCATCTACGCAGAAATCTATATCAACAACAGCAACGCTATAAGCGTAACATCCAGGATTGATACACAGCACATTATTTCCTTTGAGAGTGGTAATTTCCTCTATATTGTTAGAATGGTCATGCCCATAAAGTATAAGGTCAAAGCCTTCCACAGCTTCTGTAGTTTCTCTCACAGCATTTTCCCTATATTCCTCTGTTTGTATGCCCTCATCCATTCCTGAGTGCATGAGACCTATTACGAAATCTGGTGTTTCTTCCTCGCGAACAATCTTCATCCATTTCTGAGCACTCTCCTTGATATCCTCAAATCGCATGCCTTTCCAAATAGCCTTTGGTATCCAATGAGGTATGGCAGGAGTTAGAAAACCGATGACAGCGATTTTCAACCCCTGGCGATAGAAAATTTTATATGGTTGGAAATAAGGTTCTCCTGTTTCAGTGTTTATCACATTCGCTCCAAGAATGGGGAATGTACACTCTTTGACAAATTTATCAAAAATTTCATGACCAGTTTCAATGTCATGATTTCCTATTACTCCGCAATCATATCCTATATAATTGCAGATGTCAGCTACTCTATGGCGTTTGTATTTGCTTATATAGTTAAAATAATAGGCTGTAGGTTCGCCCTGTAGCATGTCGCCACCATCAATCAGCAGAGTGTTTGGATTTTCCTGTACAGCCTTGGCAACAAAAGCATGCACTCTTTGCAGACTGCCTTTACCCCAACGTTCATGACGGAAATCATAAGGAAAATAATTCCCGTGAACATCGGTTGTAAATATGATTTTTATTTTTTTTATCTGCTCTGCCATTGTTGAGTGGAAATGTCTCTTGTTATTGAATTTATGTCAGTAATCGACTTCAATCGAACAAAGTTAAGAAAAAAAAGTGACAATTTGATATTAATTTATCATTCTTTAAATAATTAGCCATCAAATGGCATGTATTTTGTTAGTAAAACAAAGAAAAAGGCATTTTCTCATTTGTGTCATCTCATGATGCTATAACAAAAGATATGACAAAACAGGAATAATATATACATATTATGGCATTTATTGATTATTATAAGATTCTTGGTATCTCTAAAGATACACCACAAAAAGATATACGTGCAGCTTACAGGAAACGCTCCAAGCAGTTCCATCCTGATTTGCATCCTGACGACCCGAAAGCAAAGGCTAAATTCCAAATGCTGAACGAGGCGTATGAGGTGCTTAATGATCCTGACAAGAGAGCTAAATATGATCAGTATGGTGAGAATTGGAAAGCAGCAAACCAGTTTGGTGGTGGTGCCGGGGGAGGTGGTCCTTTCGGCGGTTTCGGTGGTTTTGGCACAGGCGGAAGAGGTGGCAATCCATTCGAGAACATCAATTTTGGTGGAGGTGGTGGCTTCAGCGATTTCTTCTCTGAACTTTTTGGTGGTTTCACAGGTGGTGGACGTACATCACGTCCACATCACACTAAAGAAGAATCGACAGAAACCGAGGCTCATGCATCTATCGATATGTTCACAGCTGCTTTAGGCGGTGAGATAATTGTTACTACCACATTTGGAAAATTCAAATTGAAGATACAGCCAGGCACTCAACCAGGTAAGAAAGTGCGACTGAAAGGGAAGGGTGGTAATACTAGTTCCGGAGCGCCTAAAGATTTGATTATTGTTTTTGACGTTACAATACCTCAAACGCTCACACCAACTCAGAAGGAACTGTTAGAAAAAGCACGAAATATGTAGGTACTGTAGATGATTTACGCTTTGTGCATAAAAGAAAATATATAAAAATAAACAAAATAGGGAAAATAGATCAAATGGGCAGAGTCCGCTCGAAGTCGCTATAGCGCTTCGAGCGGACTCTGCCCATTTGATGGATATGTTATTTTGAAAGAGAATGGACAAATTACCTCATATTCGGTTTGGATCTCCTCGCCAGGAGCGACGAATGTCATTACGTCGGTTGAAGTGTGCGCCCTGTCCGTAGCTTGTAGTTCAGATGATTCACCTTGTGCCCATGTTCCCACTAACTTCCTAGGTGGGAGGATGCCGTCCGTATGAATGAATAAATTTATAACCTCCGTATGTTATTCTCTTAATTCAGAAAGAGTTAGAGGGGATTTCTTTTTTGTCGTTGCCATGAACATTTATTGGCAAACTTCTTTATTGTTTTTTATGGACTAAGATTGGTAAGATCGGTAATTATTGTCAGTTCAACGAATGCGAAGCATGAGAGCCTGCTGCTTTTTTTCTAACTGACAGTAATTACCAATCTTAGTCCAATAAATATTGTTTTACCTACAATGAGAAAATTTCTGTGTCTTCTGTGTGTTATGTGTTCAAAACAAAAAACTCTGAGGTGTTTATCGAACTCAGAATAAACACAATTGTCGGAAATTTCAACAATGCGACGCATAGATACGGCTGAAAGCCTATGGCATCGACATAGGAAACATGATGCCATGATCACATTACGCCGCAACACGGCACAACAATGTGGGGCATCGCCTCAATCTACACAAATAAAATACTAAGGATAATCGTGTAGAAAGGGGCGGTGCCCCATATTGTTATTGCCGCGATGCGGCGAAGCAACAATACGGATTTCCAAAACCTATGGCGGTGCCATAGGCTAAGATGTAAACGGCTTTCAGCCGAAACTAGAATGAAAGCCGCAGAAAGAACAAAGCTACTAAGTAAGTAGCAACTCAACTAAACGACCAAACAGCACCCCCCTTAACTTCCCCAAGGTGGCTGCCTCATGTGCCATAGTCGCTCAGAAGAGGTTGTCCCTCTCTCTAACTCCCGAGAAGGAGAACCACCATTATGATGAATGGATAAATTTCTAAACTCCACATGTTGCATCATTTTCTTTGAATTATCTGCCGATTTCTAAAATTAAGTTCGTAACTTTGTTATGTTTTTATGGAAGTGCTTATAATTTCTTTTGTGGTTATTACATATTTATAAATACATTGCCACATGGACAAACTTCTATATCCTTTTATGTTTGGTAATTACGTTATGTTTTGTTTACTTACAAAAATTGAATAGTATTGTATATGAGAAAGTTACTATTAATAATGTTCTGTATGAGCCTCATGCTATGTTCATGTGGCGATGATCCCGTGGAAACACCCGACGTGAATGAAAATACCGAGGACAGCTTAGAGGCACATAGGAAGGAATGGGGATATCTGGGAGATCAGGACAAAAATGTCACCTTCTATTATCTTCCATGCTTCCAGTCTGTGTTTGGAGACATTGGCAATGAGGTGACAGAAATCAACATCGTCCGCGAGTATGACTGCGAGGCAGTAAAGAAACACATGAACGAAGAAGGTGCAAAGTACATCATCGGAGCATATATATGCTGGCTGTCTTACCACACGAAGGTCAATGGTGATGTCAAGGCGTACCTTTACCTGTGGGCAAACAATCGCATCCTTTTCTGTTTCGATTATTATGCTGTCATCATGGAGAGGTTCTTTGCCAACCATCCCCGACTGACGAGGATAAATGGCTTGGAGAACATCTGTATTTCCCTATTTTCGCGAATGTTCGAAAACACCCAGTTAGATAGTTTAGATTTCACGTATCTGCCTGACAACAATTTCCTCTTTCTGGAAGAGGTTTTCTATTCCTGTCAGAATCTTACTGACGTAAAGTTATTTCCGGGTAAGTGCATGGTTTACAAATGCCAAGGGTTATTCCAGAACTGCTGTAGTCTCCGTTACGTGAACCTGTCTCTGATGCAGGGTGATAAGCTGGACGACATGAGCAACATCTTCAAGGACAGTGGCATCAGACTGGTGGTCCTCGACAAGGGCTTTGATGTACCTGCTACCTGTAACCTGAAGGATATGTTCGACGTGAAGAATCGTGTGGCTGTTGTAGGCGGAGCGCCATCGTTCCGTGAAAAGGTGATGGATCAGAGCAGAGGCACGAAGTGGAATGCCACCACTATGCATTTCTATGACAGCATAGAGGAGGCTGCAAAGAGTCTTGGTGAAGTGGATGCGATACAGGAATGGTGGCTCAGACAGAACGAAGGTTACGAGCCTAATGCGCAGCCCTAAGTGTGTCTGTATCAAACGAAGAATACATTAACCAAATAATTGAAGAATATGACGGACGAATTGAAAATGAAGCTCCAGAAGATGCAGGAGTATCTGGGTCAAGTTAGGAACCTGCTGGCGAAACTTGAATACATGAATATAAAGTTGTGTCACTCATCTTCCTTCTTACGATTGCAAAACTGCTTGAAGTCACAGTAAACACATGGTTTTGAGGTTTTGCTTTGTGTGAAATCACCTGGTCCGAAAATCTCATTTATTACGGAAGAGATTTTCTCATCAAATTCTGCGCCGCATTCTTTATCGTAATCTGTTATTTCTTCCTTTTTTGGTTTCTTCTTATCAATTGAATTTGGGTCTGCCACATAACGAATTATTCCCGACTTATTCTTTTCGTTATTGTTGTTAATGTTATACATCAAGGCAGGCAGTAGGGGTTGATTACCAAACTGTTGGGACTCATGCACAACTTTAGCATAATAGAATGTTTGAAGAATGTGATAATTGTCTTGATGCTTTTCGTTGTCGAAAAGATCAGAGACCAGACGAATGCCTTGTGCTTTTGATGCTGTCTTATAGTCAACAATTCGAATAGAAACACCTGATGATGTTGACAGCTCGTCGATTCTGTCAATGATACCTCCAAGAGAGACAACATGATTTTTGTTATTATCATCCTTTGAGACACAAGACTCAGCATTAGTCTTGAACAAAGTCGAAAATTCTTTTTCTGTGAATAAGAATCGCAATCCTCCCCCCTGATCTTCTTTCTCTTTAGCAATTGCAGCATCTGCAAGTATCTGATTTTTCACAAATTCAGCTATCACATGTCGGTTTATCAGATGCTCTCCATTAAGATGCAGCTGTCGAGGTGCCACACCATAATTGATAACCTTGCCATTAGCATCTTTCTCATCTTTTTTAAACACATTGACGGCAAATGCATTATTGATGAGTTGAATGATATGTGGCTTGTTATTTGCTATACAGACAAGCATGTCGCTGCTCACTTTCTCGCCAAGATATGGTTCATAAATGTGTTGCATCACATAATGGAAGATTGTTCCAAACAATGCATTGTCAACTTCCTCGTCAATATCTTCATCATTTTTTAGTCTTGCAAGATATGATAGATAGAATTTCAATGGACAAGACAAGTAGGTGTTTATTGCAGATGGAGAAAGTATCTTATCTGAATTGAAACGTTCGCAAAGGCATTTCATCACATCAGGTGTTTTTGTGACGGAGTATTCGGATATCTGCACCATCTCTGATGAAGCATTAAGGGAATACAGTTCTATAGTCTGATGAGGAGAGAAAATCTTATCAGATTCAAGCATTGTCTGAAGCACAAAACGTGACATAAGTCCTTTGGCAGCCCCATCGGGATTGCTGTTATATAGCAATGTGATATTTTCTGCCCTCTGAAGAAGTCTATAATAATAATAGGCATAAAGTGACACTTCTTTCTCTATAGTAGTCATTCCGTATGCAGCACGCAGATTATAAGGAATCAAAGAGTTACGCTTTTCCGATTTAGGCATATTACCTTCGTTGACCGACAGCATAACGACATTTCTGAAATCAAGATTTCGGGTTTCAAGCAATCCCATTATCTGCAGACCTATTGCTGGCTCTCCGTGGAATGGTATTGTTTTTGACTGCAAGAATTGCATGATAAGTCGCATCAAAGTCTCATCACTCACAGCAAAGGTAGCAACAGATTCTTGAAGAGTGTGAATTCTATTGATGACAGTATAAGCAGAGAAGGCTGACTCTTTATAGAGTTGTTGTGTGAAATCCTTTGTATTGAAAGGCACCTGTTGGTAGCTTTTCCCTACTATAGCAATGATTTCGGAGAGATAGTGAGTGAGATTACGTCCACTTACTTGAGTGAAAATCTTTTTAAGAAGTTCATCATCACCAAAATCGGAAAAAGTAGGGTAGATGATTTTGTTATCTGTGAGTGACTTAAGAGTATCTATCGCCACACTTCCATCTGTAATTCTCTGAATGAGAGAATGTTTAAGTACTGCTGACACATAACGATAATGCCATCCTCCATATTGAGTCTTTCCGTGTATTTGGAGTTCGAGCAGCACTTGTACAAGCGTATATATAGGAGTTTCTTGCAATGGATAGCCCATTGTGATGTTAAGCGTTAGATCTTTGTCTGCTATCTCAAGTTTGGCATCATTTTCTTTGAAAAGATCAAGCTGCACAGAATCTTTGGATATTGATGATGTCTGTTTGATCTTTTTAGGAATGCTATGTAGGGTTGACTGCAATAGGGATTCGTTGCATAGTATGATGGCAGATTCGTTTAATGGCTCATTTTCCTTGAGCGTTGATTCGATCCACTGGTCAAGACAGCGTGTTTGTGCATTTTCTGTTGGTGACTGAATAATCTTTATGCTCTTTGATTTTGATAGGTTATTAAATATTTGTTCACCATGAAATTCATCATTCAACTTACTGATATTTTCAAGGATGAACTGTCCTGCTTCGAACTTTGAGAGTAAGAATGATGTTGACCACTTACGTGTGTAATTGATATCATAATCCCAATAGAACTTAGTGTTTCTATTGTTCTTCAAATACTTGAACAGTTCAAGTTCGGTCTTATTCAATACATTGAAACCAATAACAATATAATTCTCAGAACGAAGGCGAGAGTCCGCAACATTCCGAACAGACTCATCCTTGCTATATAAAGCTTCTATTACACTGCGTTTCAGCATACCTTCGTAAACCATTGCTTTATCATCGTCAACATTTACAAGTTGGAGTCTGAATTCATTGTAAATGTCGGTGAGTCTATTCCACAATGACCTAAATTGATTCTTTATAGGAGTGTTTGGGTTTACATTATCAAAGTATCTGCCGAAAAACTGCTCTATAGCTTCAAGCTGTTCCTTTTCAAGGAATGAGAAATCTGTCATTTCTTTTAAGTCGGAGATGTTCAGGAAAAGCTTTTCTGGGTCAACAATGTTGTTATCAATGTCTTGGAAATCTGCAAGCATTATCTCCATCATAGAATAAAGCTGATCGAGAGATTTGCTTGGATTCATGATTGAACTATAAACGTCAAACAACTTGCATATCAAGAATATAGGGTCTGCTATGTCATAATCAGACAATGAAGCGAAAAGTTCACTTATTGTAGTGTACTCAGGTGTCCAAATAGTCTTACCATTAGCATTACGCCAAAGGTGAGAATTGAAAAACAGCGAAGCGCGTTTGTTCGGAAATATGATTGTGGTGTTTTGAAAATTGCCGTCTAATTTCTTATAAATATCATCGGCTACTAATTGTAGAAAAGTGTTCATACTGGTACGATTATATTATCAAGTATATACCAAAGATAAGCTCTAATATTGCTAAATCCGAGTTCGGAAAGAAGATTCTTGTATGTGTTTAACTGACTTACATGTTCTTCTGGTGCATTCAATGTTCCATCATCAGACACATTGACAACATCTTGTGCAGTCTTATAATCTATTATTATCGCATCATTACCATTTACTACGACTCTGTCTGGTCGCTTACTGAGTAACACGCCATTTTCATCTTGGAAAAGAATAGCACGTTCGTTGATGACCTGCCACTTGTCAGAAAACCATTCTGGATGGTCAACAGATACCGATTCTATAAGATGAGTGACTTCATCTGATGTAAGTTTTGCATCGAGAAGTGAATCAAAACACCCTTGTGACTCTAACTTTCTTATTGCACGAGGTACATCTTTGACTGTGTTAATCAACTGAAAGATGTTATGATAGAGATTTCCTATACTAATGAGTTTTATTCTCTTGTTGCGTTGAATAACTCTCTCATTAACTGAATCAGAGGTGATGAAAAGTTCGGATTCATTACTCTGGCGGAAATCGGCAACAGAAGGGTAGGAGTTGAATGATACATCTATAGGCTGAGGGAGTACAGTCAGTATATTTACTTCATCAGAATTATCAGAACTTTCGTTCGTGTCTGCAACTTTGGATGGAACAATATCTCCCATTTCAAAGACAGAAATTACACCTTCGATATCAGAGGTACGCATGTCCTTAGGCAGAGAATTGATGACAAACGATTGTGTGTCTTTTATTTCTATTTGTGTATTATTCTCCTTATCCTTTAGTGCATCATCTATTTTATTGCCAGTAAGAATTATGAGGTTATTCTCAGCACGGGTGAAAGTAACGTAAATAACATTCACGTTATCAACTAATGTCTTTATCTCCTCTTCATTCCTGTCATTTGCAAATATGGTGTCCTTCGTGGCTTGTGACACATTGATAGGAAGAAGTGGCATTTCACCATATAATTCACCTTTTGGTTCACACCATATAACCTCTGTGCCCTTTGGATCAATACTCCAAGAGCATTTTGGGATGATTACAGAATGAAATTCAAGTCCTTTCGATTTGTGCATTGTCATGATTCTTACACCATTTGACTCTCCATTGGGTATTGTACTTTCGTGTAATTTCTCATCCCACTTTTTCAAGAAAGAGTCAATATCAGTAAGATTATCCTCACAATACTTCTGTACTACATCATAAAAATAAAAAAGATAGGCATCTTGTTTCTCTATCTTGCTCAGTTCGAAAGCTTGGTAGATTTCTTCAATAATCTCTGTTAGTGGTTTGTATTTCAAATCAATACGATTTGATTGTCTAAAGCCATTTGGCAGATAGTTGTCAAGTTCGGAAATCTCTCTGTTAAGAAATGCTACTGACATTGTCTCTTTTATTTCCTCATTTTGAAGAACAACCGTCTGGTAATAATAGGCGAGTGTGGCAATATGAATCTTATCATTTTGTGCAGCAAGAGAACGGAGTGCATAGATTACAATATTTATTGCAACAGATGCGTCAAGGCAGAAAGCATCGTCAGAAACAACATTTACATCGAGTATGTCTCTATGTTTAGTGAAATATTCGCATATCTGTGGTATTTGCTTATTGACGCGAACTAAAATAGTTATGTCATTTGGCGACACATTCTTGTCAATCAATTCTTTAGTGTTGAGGAGAATGCGTTCTAATGTTGCTTCATTGTAGTCGTTAGAAACAGTTTTTGTCCATTCATCTGATATATTGTCATTATTGATGGAATGATAGTCAATGTTTTCCACACGAACATATCCTTCATGTTCAACTTTTTTACACTTCTGAGTGACATCTTTATATGCTGCTACGAGATCGCTGTCGATGTTATGAACTTCCTTATACTTTGTATTGATAATATTAACAGCATTATTGAATAGCTTATTATTGAAGTCTATGACATTATAGCTTGAACGGTAATTATAATCAGCATCAATATGTTTTATGTAATGTTGAAGTTCAGAATCTCTCTCAATCTCATTTAGTATTTTCCAGTCAGAATTACGGAATCGGTAGATACTCTGTTTCACATCGCCAACAATAAGACAGCTTCCGCCAATAGAAATACTATTAAGTATGAGAGGCTTAAAGTTATTCCATTGAAGGGCAGAGGTGTCTTGGAATTCATCAATCATAAGATGACGGATTACTGTACCCGTCTTCTCATAGATGAAAGGTATATTTTCTTTGTTTATGACATTGCGAAGGAAGTTTGATGTCTCAGACAACAGGAATCTGTTAGACTCATTATTTAACTGTCGGACTTTTTTGCTAATCTCGTTTATCAGCATCAAGTGATAGAGATTTTTAGATATAGCAGTAACATTATGTTTTTGGATAACATATTCGTCTAAAAGCTGCAAAGCTTTGATTAACTGTGGTTGGAGATCATGTTCAAGGAATGGTGTAAGTGTGTCAACATTTGTTGCCTTCTTTTTGAAAAACTCATCTGTAGAAACGGCACATTTCCTAACTTTTTCATTAAAATCACCTTTGCTTTTGTCTGTTGGTAATTTTATGTCTCCATTCTTGGCTTTTTCTAAAAGTTTATAGACATCCTTTGTGTTGTTTTTTTCTGAGTAGCCTGCTTCGATGTATTTGTCATAGTAACCTTCAAGGGTGGAGTATATGTTTTTCTCTATTGAGTCAACATTCTTGTATATATTACTTTTGTATTCTTCTATTATTTCTGGAGTAGTGATTTTTGCTCTTACTTCTTCGCCATGGATGAGGTATTTCTCTTTGAAGATGTTCTCTCCAAACTTCTTCACGTCATTATCAATCTTCCATGATTTGGCAGAGTTAATTTTATCATTAATAAAAGATATTATTGACTTAAATTCTGGTGTGCCTTCTTTAAGAGTTTCAATGATTTCATCTACAGAATCGGAAAGAACAGACTTGGCATCAATCTCGACTTTCATATTACAAGACAGATCAAGTTCATTTGCTAATTCTTTCACAATGCCTTGAAAGAAAGAATCTATGGTCTCGATGCGAAAACGTGTATAGTCATGGATGATGTTTGACAATGCAATACCAGCATTAGTGCGTATCTTATCAACTGTAATTGAGTTGAGTATCTCTTGCTGCTTTTTATCTTGGTATTGAGGGAGTTTCTTTTTCTCTTGTACACATTTTAGAATATTATCCACATAGCTTTGAGAACTTTTCAACCCTTTTGATATGCCATACAACTGAGATAAGATACGTTGTTTCATCTCGCCCGTAGCTTTATTTGTGAAAGTTACGGCAAGAATATTCTGATATTCAGATGGATTAATGATAAGTATAGATATGTATTCAACGGCAAGAGTGAATGTCTTGCCAGAACCTGCTGAAGCTTTGTATATACTTAGGTTTTTCATAAACAAAAAAGAGAATACTTTAAAAATGTATTCTCTATTGAATAATAAGGTTATTATTATTTTATCATATCTGCCACTTTTAAGTAGCAGATATGATATTATCAAAGAATAAACAATTAAACAAGACCTGCACCATGACAGTTCTTATATTTCTTGCCTGAACCACATGGACAAAGATCATTACGATTAATCTTTGGACCATCATTAACAATAGGGCGTGAAGGCTGCTGTTCACGAGTGTCCTGCATACCTGCTTTTGCCATTTCTGTTGGTTCATCAAGATTCTGTTTAGACTCAATTGTCTGTGACTTCTTTTCTGGCATTTCCTCCGGAGCTTCCTTAACTTCTTCTGGTTCTTCGATAGGAATTGTACAACGCATGAGTACAGAGATTGTATTATCGTTGATCTCATTAACCATCTGGTCGAAAAGTTTGACAGACTCGAGCTTAAAGATAAGAAGTGGGTCTTTCTGCTCGTATGAAACATTCTGTACAGAGTGCTTAAGTTCATCAAGAGCACGCAAATTCTCTTTCCACGCATCATCAATAGTGTAAAGCAAGATACGCTTTTCAAATGCTTCAAGAATAGAGCGTCCCTCTTTCTCATAAGCTTCTTTCAGCGGTATGCTTATCTGGAATATGCGGCGACCATCAGAAATTGGTACAAGTATGTTTTCATACATGCTTCCATGAGTCTCGTACACATCCTTTATTACAGGATATGCAACAGAAGCAAGACGATCTGATCTCTTCTTGAAGCTTTCAATTACAATGTCAAATGTCTCGTCTTCAAGGTCATGGCGACTCTTTGAATCGTGAACTTTCTCATTGAAAGGATATTCCATTGCAAAGACACGAAGGAACTCTTCCTTACATCCATCAAAGTTATTTTTCTCTATGATGTTGACAACGCGGTCCCAAATCATATTTGAGATATCCATTCCAATACGTTCACCCATAAGCGCATGACGACGACGCTCGTATATAACCTTACGTTGCTTGTTCATAACATCGTCATACTCAAGCAGACGCTTACGGATACCGAAGTTGTTCTCCTCAACCTTCTTCTGCGCTCTCTCAATAGACTGATTGATCATACGGTGTTCAATCATTTCACCCTCTTGGAATCCGAGAGAATCCATGACCTTTGATATTCTGTCGGAAGCAAAGAGACGCATAAGCTTATCTTCAAGAGATACATAGAAGATAGACGAACCTGGGTCACCTTGACGACCAGAACGTCCACGGAGCTGACGGTCAACACGACGTGACTCATGACGTTCAGTACCAATAATAGCAAGACCACCCGCAGCTTTAACTTCATCAGAAAGCTTGATATCGGTACCACGTCCCGCCATATTTGTTGCAATAGTCACAGCACCAAGCATTCCTTCTTTTTCAACAAGATTGCCTTGTTCGTCTTTGTCTGTGTATTTTCCAAATGTGCTTTGACCTGCAAGAGCAACAATGTCTGCCTCGCGTTGATGAAGCTTTGCATTAAGTACCTGATGAGGAATCTTACGCATTGCCAACATTCTTGAAAGAAGTTCTGATATCTCGACGGATGTAGTACCTACGAGTACTGGACGTCCAGAATTGCGCATTCTAACAACTTCCTCAATTACAGCATTGTACTTCTCACGATTTGTCTTATATACTCGGTCATTCAAGTCATGGCGAGCAATTGGACGGTTTGTAGGAATCTCAACAACATCAAGTTTGTAGATGTCCCAGAACTCTCCTGCTTCAGTGATAGCAGTACCAGTCATACCTGAAAGCTTATGGTACATGCGGAAGTAGTTCTGAAGAGTGATAGTTGCGTATGTCTGAGTTGCTGCCTGAACTTTTACACGCTCTTTTGCTTCAACTGCCTGATGAAGTCCGTCAGACCAACGGCGACCGTCCATAATACGACCTGTCTGCTCATCGACAATCTTAACCTCACCATTTTCAATTACATAATCATCATCTTTCACAAACATTGTATATGCCTTGAGAAGCTGTTGGATGGTGTGGATACGCTCTGATTTCAAAGCATAATCCTGCATGAGAGCGTCCTTCTTAGCATACTTCTCTTCATCATTCTCGAATTTTTCATTCTCCAAGTCAGACAATTCTGTAGTAATGTCAGGAAGCACAAAGAACTGGTCGTCATTAACAATGCTTGCAATGAGGTTGTTACCCTTGTCCGTCATCTCTACAGACTTCATCTTCTCATCTACAACAAAGAAAAGAGGATTGGTAGCTTCTGGCATTCTCTTGTTATTGTTCTCCATGTAGATTTCCTCTGTCTGGAGGAGTCCTGTCTTAATACCTGGCTGTGACAAGAACTTAATAAGTGCAGAGTTCTTTGGAAGAGCCTTGTATGTACGGAACAATGAAAGGAAACCTGCAGTTACATCTTCTTTATTATCAGATTCGATAAGTTTCTTTGCTTCAGAAAGGTAGCCTTGTGCAAGTTTACGCTGAGCATCAACAAGCTGTTCAACAATAGGGCAGTATTCTTCGAACATCTGATTATCACCCTTTGGCACTTGTCCGGAAATGATGAGCGGAGTGCGGGCGTCATCAATAAGCACTGAATCGACCTCATCGACAATAGCGTAATTGTGAATTCTTTGTACAAGATCCTTAGGATCCATCGCCATATTATCGCGAAGATAGTCAAATCCGAATTCATTGTTTGTTCCGAATGTTATGTCGGCACGATAGGCATTACGACGTGCTTCGGAATTAGGCTGGTGCTTATCAATACAGTCAACAGAAAGTCCATGGAACATGTAAAGAGGTCCCATCCACTCAGAGTCACGTTTTGCAAGGTAGTCATTGACTGTTACTACATGCACACCATTGCGTGTAAGCGCATTGAGGAATACAGGAAGGGTTGCAACGAGTGTCTTACCTTCACCTGTTGCCATCTCGGCAATTTTACCTTGAGTGAGGACGATACCACCGAACAACTGTACATTATAATGTATCATGTTCCATGTCATTTCATTACCTCCTGCTACCCAATGATTATGCCAGATAGCTTTATCACCGTCGATATCTACAAAGTCATGCATTGTTGCAAGTTCACGGTCGAAATCTGTGGCAGTCACAACAATATCTCCATCTGCAGCCTGTGTAAAGCGGCGGGCTGTATCTTTTACGATAGCATAGACTGTAGGAAGTACTTCAGTAAGTCCTTCTTCAAAAATGTCGAGAACTTCACTTTCCTTTTTATCAATACTTTCAAAAAGCGGCTGGCGCTGATCTATGTCAGTTTCCTGAATTTTAGCTTTAAGAACATCTATTTCTGCTCTCTTGTCCTTTACTTTGTCTTGGAGATAGGCCTTTATCTCATCTACTTTAGCACGAATTTCATCGTCTGTAAGTTTCTGTATTTCTGGTTCTACTGCCAAAATCTGGTCGATTATTGGCTGAATTGCTTTAGCATCTCGTTTTGCTTTATTTCCAAAAATACTGCTGAGGAATGTGTTAATTGAAAATCCCATATATAAATTGTTTTTATTCTTATATTATTTAGTCAACTTTAGCAACTTATAGCTGTTCAAACGTAAAGAAAAACTGATATGAACTAATAAGTCAAATTATGCCTAAAGATGACATGTTGTTAAATCGATTAATTCTTTATAATTTTTACACCGCATATTAGAAAAGCGGGGGAGTGCTGCATGCATTCGGAGCTCTTATACGGATGTGATGAGCAACGGTAGGTGCGATGCAATCAATTGTTATTGGTTTGTCAATTTTTTCTTCTTTTATTGTATATCCAAAGAAAATCAAAGGAAATTCGAAGAAAGAATCTCTTTGAATTTTTCTTGTCCCTCTATCCTCGTTGACAAGATTCCAACCAGGAGTCACTTGAACGAGAATGTCACCAGAACATTTTGGATTATAGCCATTTCTGATAGTGCTAATACCTGGTGTCCATGCACCTTGAGTAATTCGCTGAGCAGTGAAGACATCTCTCACGCCAGAGAATTGGAAAAGAAAATCTTCGCAATGTTCAAGAACTTCTGCAAGCTTCAGCTGCTTCTGTTCTAAGAGCTTATGGTTGAGATAAATCTGATTTCCAAAATAACTCTCGATATACTGTCCATTCCCAAACATTGTACATAAGTACATGTTGAGTAGGGTAGAGCATCTGTTTATGTTGAAATTACCTGTTGGTATTCGATATTTGATGAAATCATCAGTATTGTCAATCTCATCATAACCAGTAGATGTTACATATATTAAGGTCTTGTCAAGACCAACAATTGCATCAATTTTCTTGAGCAGCTTCTCTATTTCATCATCAAGTCTCTTGTAAGTGTCTTGCAGTTCTGTTGACTCAGTTGTTGTTGCCCCCTGGTAATTACCTGCATAATAGAATACTGACAAGAAATCAGTAACTTCATCAATTCCAACATTACCATTTTCAAGACAATAGCGTGCAGCCTTCGTAACTTCTTCATTAACAAGACCTGAAGTCTTAAACATTCTATACCTGCTATCGCCGGTGAAGTTGTGAACGAATGACTTTTGATTTGTTGCGAGGTAATAGTTGTATGTTCCTATATATTCGTTACTTGGTTTCCATGTAACTGAGGATATTCTATTAGCAATACTATTAGATTGGAGGAAACCCAACCATGTTGGCTGTTGACCATAATATGTTGTTCCTGCCCATCTGCCAGTCTGATTGTCAATCCACATTGCCCAATCAGCAGCATGACCAGCATTCAGTATTGATGCGTCTCTGAATGGAGATACACTATAAACTAAAGCTTTACCTTTTGTTGCAGCCTTCAGCTCATCGCCAATAGTACTTACTAATAAATTCTTTGGTGATGAATATTCTGATGTTTCTACTCCTTTGTAGCTCCTGTCATCAACACAAAAATTTGAATGTAGTTCAGCTCGGCTCAGCCACTCTTCTGCAATAATTCCATGACTATAAGGGCATGTACCAGTAACGATTGATGCTACTGCTGAAGCCCTGTCAATTGGCCAATGCTGATACTGAACATTTGAATATACTTGACCTTTGTTGATTAAGAGCTTTAATCCCCCCTCTCCATAGAGAGGCATAAAAGCTTTTAAGTAATCAGAGCGAAGTTGGTCTATTGTGATACCTACAACAAGCCTTGGCGCAGTTGGTGCCTGTGCTAAAGCTCCTGATATTGCAATTGATGCAATGAATGTTGTAAGTATTTGCTTCTTCATATAGTTATATATTTTATTTAGATATAAATCTTATCTGTGATATTGATCTTATTAACAAAATTGCTACCACAATATACATTGCATGACTATATGTCTGTTGGCAGACAATCATAATTATACAGAATGTGACAATTACTGACACATTGGCATAAGCAAGGTAATTCTTCTTTTTCTTTTGGCAGCAATAAATTATCCATATTGAATAGATGATAGCAATAGGATTGAATAATATCACTAACCAATTACTGTCTACCGCAGGATGTTCTGAGAAAAAGAACAAAAAGCTAACGATGATACCAGCAAATCCCTGAATTAAGTGTAAGGATACATCAAATGGTGCACAATATCTTCTTGTTTTCATCTCAAATCCCAACAAAATGGCAGAGATAATCAATAATAGGATTGCAACAGCTAATGGTGATGTCACCATTGATGCCTTCTCGAAACAGTTTGTCTCATCCAAGATGATCCGTTTTGAAGAAATCAGTTTTTCTTTTCTTCCATCACTTCGAACAATATAAGCTTCATCTACTTCTGCTCGATACACATCTGGTATGAACATCTGGATCCTCTTGTCTGCCTCATTGTCAATCTCCTCACCAAGAATCAGATTTATACCAAAAGAAGACCATACATCATTCTCCAAACATTTGTTGAGCATTTTGCGGACTGTAGTGTCTTTTGTCTTTGCAGCATAGTCAACATTGCCATCAACGGCCTTTTCTATTATATCTCTTGCTCTTTCTGTGCAATTGTCGTATAGCCAGTTATATCGGTATTCTTGGTTCTCTGGTCTCAAATTGTCGAATAAGAGGTTTACTAACTTGTTCGTTTCTTCTCTTGAGAGATTGAGAGTCTGTTCTGTGACTCCGTTACCCATATAACTATATCTGTACATGAAATTCTCAAGGTCTTCAGCTCCCAAGATGTAGTCTGTCTGACCTAATAAAAATTTGTACATGAAATTGTCCGAGTTGTAGTTAAAACATCCATAATTGAAAACTATATTGTTTTGACGGACATTATCTCGTACGAGTATTGCTGTGTGTCCAAATTTCGCATATAACTCTTCACCAGGAGTACATGTAAGGATTGAAACAGCAAAAGTATCAAGTTGACTTTCGTTCACTTGAATGCTGTCTTGCGCTGTCACATTCATCACTGACAGAAAAAGAGCTATTGTCGATAATATGATTAACTTGAAATCACGCATATACAATGCAAAGATACAAAAAAAAAGACAACTACCGAAGTAATTGTCCTTTTTATTCGTATATCCTGCGAAATATTATCCGCCGAAGTTGTCAAATGCAATCATATCATCTTCAACACCGAGAGAATGAAGAAGATCAAGAACTGTCTTAGCCATCATTGGAGGTCCGCAGAGGTAGTACTCAACATCTTCTGGATTCTCATGCTGCTTGAGATATGTATCACCCATAACAGGAGCAACAAATCCTGGAGTATAGGCAATACCTGCAGCATCAGCCTTTGGATCTGGGCGGTCGAGAGCAAGATGGAAGTGGAAATTATCGAAATCTTTCTCAAGCTGGAGGAAGTCATCAAGGAATGGAATTTCCTCAAGTGCACGAGCTCCATAGAAGTAATGCATCTCACGGTCACGGATGTTAAGTGTCTTAAGACAGTGCATAATCTGTGCACGAAGAGGAGCCATACCGGCACCACCACCTACCCAAATCATCTCACGGCCAGTGCCATACTTAGGGCGGAACTCGCCGTAAGGTCCTGACATGATAACCTTATCACCTGGCTTGAGAGAGAAGATGTAAGACGAAGCAATACCTGGATTTACATCCATGAAACCAGGACCTTGATCCTTTGGCTTGAATGGAGGTGTTGCGATACGTACGTTAAGTGTGATGATATCTCCTTCATCAGGGTAGTTCGCCATAGAGTATGCACGAATTGTTGGAGTGTCGTTAACACACTTCAGACCGAACAAACCGAACTTCTCCCATGCTGGGAGGTAGGTGTCGCCGATGAGAGACTTATCCATATCCTTATCGTAGTCGATAGTGAATGCTGGAATCTTAATCTGTGCGTATGAACCTGGCTCGAAGTCCATGTGCTCGCCTGGAGGAAGAGCAACTTTGTACTCCTTGATGAATGTAGCCACGTTCTTGTTGCCAATAACTGTACATTCCCATTCCTTAACACCCATAACAGAATCTGGCACCTTGATGTCAAGATCGCCTTTCACCTTAGCCTGACAGCCGAGACGATAGCCCTCTTTGATCTGCTTACGAGTGAAGTGGCCTTTCTCTGAATCGAGGATTTCGCCGCCGCCAGAAATAATCTGGCATTTGCACTGTCCACATGAGCCCTTACCACCACAAGCAGAAGGAAGATACACGTCCTTAGCTGCGAGTGTGCTGAGGAGGCTGCCGCCCTGCTCAACTTCGAGCTTGTCCTTTCCATTGATGGTAACAGTTACATTACCACTTGGAGAGAGGAATTTCTTAGCAACGAGCAAGATGATTACGAGCACAAGCACAATAATCAAGAATACTGCGATGCTATAAATTATAAATTGTATATCCATTTGATTTATCCTTTCTTTTAGATTTTAAGACCAGAGAAGCACATAAATGCCATGGCCATGAGACCTACTGTGATAAATGTGATGCCAAGACCCTGAAGAGGCTTTGGAACATCAGAGTATGCCATCTTCTCACGAATTGCTGCAAGGCCGACAATAGCGAGTGTCCAACCAATACCAGAACCAAGAGCGTAAGCAAGGCAATCTCCAACACCACCGATGTACTGTGTGCTTGCAGGATCCATATTGATGCGCTGCTGCATGAAAAGTGAAGCACCCATGATTGCACAGTTTACAGCGATAAGTGGGAGGAAGATACCAAGTGCTGCATAGAGAGAAGGGGAGAAGCGCTCCACAATCATCTCAACAAGCTGGACAATACCGGCGATTACAGCAATGAAGAGGATGAACGCAAGGAATGTGAGATCAACACCCTCAGCCAATGCTCCATTAGCTAAAACTTTTGTCTGAAGGATGTAGTCTACAGGAACTGTGATGAGAAGAACGAATGTTACTGCTACACCAAGTCCGAAAGAAGTCTTTACTGTCTTAGATACTGCGAGATAAGAGCACATACCCAAGAAGAAAGCGAAAATCATGTTGTCCACAAAAATTGAACGGACAAAGAGGGAAATGAAATGTTCCATATTATTCTTTTCTTTTATGGCAAAATGTATTTGCCGCTTGGGTTAATATTACTTCTTTTTCTCATCATTATTTAATGCACGATGAACCCAAATGAAGCACGCTACAAGAACGAGGGCCATTGCAGGCATTGTCATCATACCATTGTTGAGATACAAACCGCCATTTTCCATGTATGCACAGTCTGGCACAATCTGGAATCCGAGTACAGTACCGAAGCCGAGGATTTCACGAACGAGACCAACAACAACAAGTACAAATGCATATCCAAGACCATTACCAATACCATCTAAGAAAGACTCCCATGGACCATTCTGCATCGCAAATGCTTCAAGTCGTCCCATAAGAATACAGTTGGTAATGATAAGACCGACATATACTGAAAGCTGAACGCTAACATCATAAACGTATGCTTTAAGGATATTGCTGACAATTGTCACAAGAGCAGCAACAACAACAAGCTGTACAATGATACGTATACGGTTTGGAATTGTCTTACGAAGTAATGAAATAATTACGTTAGCGAAGGCTGTGATTACTGTAACAGAAAGACCCATTACAATAGCAGGCTTCAACTGTGATGTTACGGCGAGAGCAGAACAAATACCAAGAACCTGAACTGCTACAGGGTTGTTAAGATTAAGCGGACCCTTGAAAACTTCGCCATTCTCTTTTGAAAATAAACTCATATTCTTTGTCCTCCTTATTTGTTCTTAAATGATTCGATATTATCTTTCTTCTCTGCAAGACACTGCTTAATCATGTCATTAACGCCATTAGAAGTAAGGGTGGCACCTGTCACAGCATCAACATAGTTGTCTGGAGTGACATCATTAGGTGCTTTTCCTGCTTTGAAAACACCAAGAGCAACATTTCCGTTATTGAAGATTTTCTTGCCCTTGAATGAATCCTGGAACCACTGTTCTGTGATGCGAGCGCCAAGACCAGCTGTTTCTCCTTCGTGATTGAAGAATGTACCATATACAGTCTCGCCATCCTTATCTACAGAAATCCAGCCCCAGATAGGTCCCCAAAGACCAGCTCCCTTGACCTTTATAACAAGCTTGTCCTGACCTTCAACCTTTGCGTTAAGTATTTCTGCGTTCTGGTCCTGAGAACCAAGAACTTCAGCATACTTACCTTCGATATCTTCACAATCGCGTATGTTAAGTGAAGCAAGGACCTGCTTCTTTGTGTCAAGAGCCACATTCTTATCTTGTGTCTCTTTCAAAGAAGAAGCAACGAAAGCAAGGAGGAATGCGACGATGATTACCATCACGCTTGCATATATAATAGTATATGCGTTACTATTTGTATTTAATTTTGCCATAGTCTAATCCTCCTTATTTTGCAGCACGCTTAGCGCGCTTGTTGATATTTGACTGAACGAAGAAGTAGTCGAAGAGTGGAGCAAAAACATTCATAAGGAGAATTGCAAGCATCATACCCTCAGGGAAACCTGGGTTAAGAACACGGATGATGATTGCCAAAGCTCCGATGAATAAACCAAAAATCCACTTGCCGCCTTCTGTACGTGGGCTTGTTACTGGGTCAGTTGCCATAAACACAGCACCGAATGCGAAACCTCCGACTGTGAGCTGCTCCCACCATTCGAAATTCTCTGCACCTGCATAAGGAAGAAGATATGCCATTGCTGCACCACCAACAAATGTACCAAGAATGATTTTCCAGCTTGCGATGCCAGCCCATACAAGGATGACAGCACCAATCATGATAGCTATGAATGATGTTTCACCGATGGAACCAGGGATTGTACCAATAATAGTGTCCATTGCGCTGTATGTTACAGGCTCACCTGCTGCAAGCTGACCAAGTGGTGTCGCACCAGTGAATCCATCGGCATATCCGCTGTTCAATGTACCATTAATACAGTCCATATAATTCTTGTTGATCCAAACCTGATCACCTGACATCATTGCTGGATAAGCAAAGAAGAGGAATGCACGAGTTACGAGCGCAGGATTGAAAATGTTCATACCTGTTCCACCGAAAACCTCTTTTGCGAAAACTACAGCGAATGCTGTTGCAACAGCGATAATCCAAAGTGGGCAGTTTACAGGAACAATCATTGGAATGAGCATACCTGTAACGAAGAAACCTTCATGAACTTCTTCCTTCTTGTACTGAGCAATAGCAACCTCAATACCAAGACCTACAGCGTATGAAACGATAATCTTTGGAATCATTACGCCAAGTCCGTAAAGGAATTGTTCAAACATTCCGCAATCACAACCAACGGCTAATGAGTGCTGGTATCCGATGTTGTACATACCAAAAAGAATAGCAGGAATCATCGCTATAATAACGAAGAAAATGCTACGCTTTGAGTCAATGGCGTCATGAATCTGAGCGCCACGAACCTTAGATGTCTCGTTTGGCACATAGAAGAAAGTCTCCATTGCGTCATAAAGAGAACCAAAGGCGCTGAGCTTACCTCCTTCTGAGAAGGTAGGCTTCATGTTGTCAAGAATTTTCTTAAGTCCCATAGTGCTTTATTCGTTTTCTTTACGCAGCATATCGAGGCCCTCTCGAACGATGCGCTGGAGTTCAACTTTTGAGCTATCCACAAACTCAGCTAAAGCAAAGTCTTCAGGAGCAACCTCATAGATGCCGAGAGCCTCCATGCGGTCGATGTCTCCAGAGATAATTGCTTTGAGAAGTTGTTCAGGATAGATATCCATTGGGAATACAGAATCATATTCTCCAGAGAAGATCATATGACGATGGCCACCCTTAACACGAGCGTCAATCACATATTCCTTGCTCTTAGGCATGAGCCAAGAGAGGTAAGAGCGACTTGTTGAGAACTCGTTGAATCGTGGAGCAATCCAACCGAAGAGCTCGTCAGCATCGTCTCCTTCAGGAATAGCTGTGACTTCTGTAGTGTGAGCATAAAGGAAGGCATCCGCACTTGTCTTCATACCAGTAAGCGGGTTACCGTCGATAATACGAACCTTCTTATCTGTTGCTACATTATTATTAATAATATCGCCAATCTTAGCACCAATCAACACTTTCTTGTATTCTGGGTTCTTGATTTCAGAACCAGCAACAGCAATAGTGCGAGTGAAGTCAGCGATACCTTTGTTGAAAAGTCTTCCGATGAATACGACTTCTTCTGCTCCGATTGTCCAAACAACCTCACCCTTGTTTACTGGGTTAACGTGGTTAATCTGAACTCCGACATTTCCTGCAGGGCACTTGCCGTCAAATACATTGACTTCAGCATTCTTTGTACTTGCAAGAGCGCTACCTGGTTTAACACCAAGATAAACTTTTGCAATTTTAGCAAGAGCTGAGATACCAGTCTGGAAGTCGGCCTCATTGCCCTTCATTACTTCGTCGATATTAGCAGCGAGAGGCATATCTGCAATAGCAGAAACGAAAATACCCTTTGGTGCGTCGTCTGGATTGGCAACAACAGCATAAGGGCGCTGAATGAAAAATGCGAACATACCACTTTCAAGAAGAGCATTCTTAACCTGCTCTCCATTAAGGGAGTTCACATCTTTCTTTCCGAAGTCAACATACGATTGCTGCGCAGCTGCTTCTACCTGAACGCTTAAAACTTTACGACGATCACCTCTCTCTACTAACAAAACCTTGCCAGCAACAGGAGAGACGAACTTGACTTCTGGATGCAATTTGTTGACAAACAAAGCATCACCAGCCTTAACATCATCACCTTCCTTAACTACCACCTTTGGCTTCATACCCCAAAATGCATCTGGAACAAGTCCATAAACCTTTGATGCAGGTGCGGCAGAAACCTGAGCAGCAGCCTTACCTTTTAGGTTGATGTTCAAGCCTTTCGTAATTTTAATTACATTCGCCATAATTTGTTGAAATTAACTATATTTATAATCTTTCTTTTACTATAATCCTGAAAGAAAAACTTATTACTCAAAAAACGATACAAAGTTAATACATTTTAAATAAATTGGGAAATATATTCAAACTTATTTAAAAAGAATGCGTAATTTTAAATATTATATCTCGTCTTTCACTAATTAAGAGAAATTGAGTTGTCAAAAAAGGTTAAATTCAAATGATTGACTATAAGGTGGATTACAAACTGCAGTGAAATATATTAATTAACGTATTTTGACTAAGTGGTTGTCATTTCTTCCAACTGTTGATGAAATCTATAAAGCGCATTTTTCAACTATTATTGAGTTATGTTTTGATGATAAAAACAAATGAAAAACAATAATCCCAATACTGACTCTTATTAGCTCATATTATCAAAAAGAACAACAACTAAAAGCACTCAATTACTTTTTTATGTACCATTATTACGTTTTCGGGAATTTTTTTTTATATTTATTTACAATTTATTTTTGTTTCGATGAAATGGGAAAAATATTTTAAAATACTGACTTATTTACAAAGTTATTAACATTTTGAGTATTTTTTTGTTAATAACTTTTTCCTAAAAACGTATGTGTTATAAAAAATAATTATCTACATTTGCAACGTCAAAACAAAGCAGAACGGATTTTGACAGCCTTTTCAGTTTATGTCTAACTAAGAAACGTTAAGGTTCTGATAAAGTGAATATAACATATTAATATATGCCTGAACAAAATTCAAATAATCGCAGAAGAACTCGCTCAACGAGAGATGCAAATACACCAGACGCTTTAGGTCGTCTGCAGCCACAAGCTGTAGATTTTGAAAAAGCAGTTTTGGGAGCTTGTCTTATTGAACAAGATGCTTTTGCAATTGTTTCTGATTTTTTGAAGCCATCATCTTTCTATGATGCTAAACATCAGGTTATATATGATGCTATTTCTTCGTTAGCAACAGAGAATAATCCTATAGATATTCTCACTGTTACTCAACAGCTGCAAAAGAAGGGTAAACTTGAAGAGGTTGGGGGACCTGCATACATAGCAGAACTCTCGCAAAATATGCTTTCATCTGTGCATCTTGAGTACCATGCAAGAGTTATCGCACAAAAGGCATTAGCAAGAAATCTCATTTCATATACAAATGATATACAGGGACTTGCATTCGATGAAACGCAAGACATACAAGACTTGATGCAGAAAGCGGAAGGTGAACTTTTTGAACTTTCAAAGTCAAATCTTAAGAAAGATTTCACTCAAATCGACCCTGTAATTAAGGACGCATACGAATTGCTTCAAAAGGCAGCAGCGAGAACTGACGGTCTATCTGGTTTAGCTTCCGGATTCGACAAGTTAGACGCAATGACTTCTGGATGGCAAAATTCAGATTTGATTATTATTGCTGCACGTCCTGCAATGGGAAAGACTGCTTTCGTACTTTCTATGGCGAAGAATATAGCTGTTGACAACAAAGTGCCAGTTGCAATGTTCTCGCTTGAAATGTCAAACGTACAGCTTGTCAACCGATTGATTGTCAATGTGTGTGAAATTCCTGGCGAGAAGATAAAGAGCGGTCAGTTGGCCAAATATGAATGGCAACAGCTTGACTTCAAACTTAAAGAATTGATAGGGGCGCCTCTTTATGTTGATGACACTCCATCACTTTCTATTTTTGAATTAAGAACAAAGGCCAGACGACTAGTTCGAGATTATGGAGTTAAAGTGATAATAATCGACTACCTTCAGCTTATGAATGCGTCAGGAATGTCGTATGGAAGCCGTCAGGAAGAAGTTTCGATGATATCACGAGCTCTTAAAGGATTGGCAAAAGAGTTAAACATTCCAATCATCGCTCTTTCACAGTTGAATCGTTCTGTTGAACAAAGAACATCAACAGATGCAAATAATCCTGACAGCAAGAGACCGCAATTAAGTGACCTTCGTGAATCAGGAGCCATAGAACAAGATGCTGATATGGTGTGCTTTATACACCGCCCTGAGTATTATAAGATATTTAAGGATCAGTACGGAAATGATTTGCGAAATGTGGCTGAAATCATCATTGCAAAGCACAGAAATGGTGCTGTTGGTGATGTTCGATTAAAGTTCAAGAGCGAATATGCACAGTTCATAAATATGGAAGGAACAAATGCTCCGCTTCCTGACAGTGATGGAACAATAAAGCCATCTCGCATGAATGATGATGAAATGGATGATCCATTTGGTAGCATTGGCTCTGATATGATGCCAAACGAAGTTCCTTATTAGAATGACATTTCGGTACGAGAATTAAGTATAAGAATTGAATGAAATTACTGTTTATCAACAAAATAAACAGAAAGACAAAACAATTGTATGTTTGAATGTTTAATATTTTGATGTAAGAATTTTGAATGGAATAATGTTCAATTATTAATATGTGAATATGCATGATAGTTCGTGAGAACGCTAGCATAGTTCAACATTTCGATTGGGTGCGTGAGCACCGTATGTAATGATTGAATAAACACATTTTCTCACTTTATCAATTAGAAGGCGTGGATACTCTCAGTTCGGTCGAGAGTATCCACTTTTATTTGTTGTAAATAGGTTGTAATAAGTTGTTTTAGAATAGATATGCTTTGTTTTGATTGTATATTTTAGTAATGGTGAAATAATATACTTTAGAAAGTTATTATTTCACCATTACTAAATATTATTGTTTTGTGAATTTCAAGATTGCCCAACCATTCTTTTCTGCAATTTCATCGAGGGAAAGCCCATTTTTTTCGGCGTTGGATATCATATCAGGAACATCTTCAACGAAAAAGCCAGACAGGTATATAGCGCCTTTTTTAGCGAGGTGCGATACATATAAAGGCATGTCTGCTATAAGTATGTTTTTGTGTATATTAGCCACAATAGTGTCGAATGTTCCTTCAATTGCAGATGCGTCGCCGAGAAGGATAGACACATTGTTGATTCCATTTAGTTCATAGTTCTCTTTTGCATTCACAACGCTGAATTCATCGATATCTATTGCCACAACCTCCTTAGCAAATCTTTTAGCCATTGCAATGCCAAGCACTCCTGTACCTGTGCCCATATCAAGCACTCTCTGGTTTGTGAAGTCTGAATTTAAAAGAATCGATGAAATCGTGTATGTCGTGTCGTGTGAACCCGAACCAAATGCCATCCGAGGATTCAGTTTTATGCCAAACTCACGTTCGAGCACTGGGTCAAAATTGTTCTTTTCCCACTCTTCATTCCAATCCTTATTTTCCATCTCATGGATTGTGTATGAAAAAGAAACATCAGGAATGGTGATGTCGTCGAGAGTAAAAATCAATGTTTCTTCGATGAAATCATCTTTTTTGATATAGGCGTTAATTCCTGTTTCTGTTTGTTCAAATGAGTCAAAGCCGATTTCACCGAGAAAAGCGGTAACTATATCTGCAATAGATTCGCTAAACGGAGTAATTGTTATGTCTATATATAAATACTGCATATCAAGTTTATTTAATTGTCATATCCATAAGATCCTGGTAATCACCATTGAAAATGTTCAAATCTATATTTTCTCTTATACCATCAATTTTACCTGCATCAGTATGCTGCCAAAACATCCAAGCGCCTTTATACTCTAACGAATCAACATAATAATGAGCTATCCAATAAGGGTAGCGATCAAAATCGCTTGAGTTAAGATTGTCCATTTTGAATTTATATCCTGTGTATAGTATTGGTGTAACTCCGTAATGTTTTTCTACTATACGTAGCCATGTTAATGCTTCTTTCTGAAGCTGCTTCTTCGTCATCGTGCCTTTTTCTTCAATGTCGAGAACGGGAGGAAGGTCTTTTTCCTCAAGCTGTACCATCTTACAGAAAAATTTAGCTTGATTTGATGCAGAAGAGTAAGGACTGAAATAATGATATGCGCCTCGTATTATATTATTCTTTTTTGCGTTGAAAAAGTTCTGATTGAAGTTTTCATCCCACAATGTTGAGCCTTCTGTAGCCTTGACAAAAACGAATGACACAGGCGCACCTTGAATTCTTGATTCTTTCAACTTTTCCCAGTTCACCTCTCCTTGATGGTGAGATATGTCTATGCCACGCACATCTCCTGCAGGATAGGTCACATCTCCATATAAAGCTTTCCAGCGAAAAGAGTAGGGGCCTACAAACGTCTTGTAGAAGAAGATGATATAGACAACAACAATAATAGCTAAAGAAGACCATAGGATATATGAAGGAACTTTCCTAAGTGGATTGCGCATAGGTGCTTTCCTCTTATTCTTTGAAGTTGTCTTTTTGTTATGTTTTTTGGATGTCTGAGAAGATATATTTGAAGAATCCATCTATAATAATAAATAAAGTGAAGAGTGAAAAAATCCTTTTTGCTTACTGTCATTGATGACATTTAAGCGTAAGAAGGAATTTCTCACTTTTCACTATGTAAATTAATCATAAACAAATGTTCATAAAATACTAATATCGTTATTTCTTGAACTGTTTTTAGACAGATTGATATTAATGTATTATGAACAATACTTATGCGATTGTACGATAACGCACAATCGCATAATATTAGTAGTAAGTCTGATTACTTAGCCTGCTCAAGCTGAAGTGTCTTAGTTGGCTGGTCGCATACCTCTGTTGGACCCCAGTACTGAATAGGACCTGGGTAAACGTAAGCAGTTTCCTTTGCCCATACATCGCGGTTAGCAGCGAAGAACTTGAATGGAGCGCCATCAAGCTCAACGAGAGCCTTGCGGATAACTGGCTTGTTAGCACCGTTACGACGCTCGATGTTCATCATCTTAGTGATTGGCACACCACCTGCAATCCACTGGTCAGCAGGAGCTGTTGTGTTCTTGATGATTGACATGTAGCCAGTCTTGCCGTTAGCGATAAGGCGTGAAGCGTTGTAGCCAAGTGAGTAGCAGTAGTCAGCATCGTAGTTAGATGGAGCTGCGCAACGTCCTTCGTAACCGAAGAAGTGGTGCTGTGCAGAGAACTTACCAACGAACTTGCCTTCAGCCTTCCAAGCCTCAAGCTTCTTTGCAACCATAGCAGAGAGAAGCTTCTCAGTCTCGATGAGAGAAACCTGTACGTTACCATGTGGGTCGCGGTCGAGGCAGAGCTGACGCTCAACATCTGCAGGGAGAGACTCGAGAACTGCGAGGTTCTCAGCAGCGATGTGGCTCTTAACGAATGCAACCTGCTCCTCCTTAGATGGGAACTCGCGCATTTCGCCTGTTGCTGGGTCAACGAGCACTTCGTTGAGCTCAGCGATGAGCTTCTTGATTGCTGGGATGAACTCGATGATACCCTCTGGGATGACAACAGTACCGAAGTTGTTGCCATCAGCAGCACGGTTAGCAACAGCCTGAGCGATGTATGTTACTACGTCGTCAAGAGACTGCTCCTTAGCCTCAACCTCCTCAGATACGAGGCAGATGTTTGGCTGGCACTGGAGAGCGCACTCAAGAGCGATGTGAGAAGCAGAACGGCCCATCACCTTGATGAAGTGCCAGTACTTGCGAGCTGAGTTACAGTCACGCTGGATGTTACCGATAAGCTCAGAATATGTCTTACATGCTGTGTCGAAACCGAATGAAGTCTCAATCTCATCATTCTTGAGGTCACCGTCGATAGTCTTAGGACAGCCAATAACCTGAACGCCATACTTCTTAGCAGCATAGTACTCTGCGAGTACGCAAGCGTTAGTATTAGAGTCGTCACCACCGATGATTACGAGAGCCTTGATGCCGAGTTCACGGAGAATCTCGATACCCTTCTCGAACTGCTCTTCCTTCTCAAGCTTTGTACGGCCAGAACCGATGATGTCGAAACCACCAGTATTGCGGTACTGATCCATGAGCTCTGAAGTGATCTCCATGTAGTTGTGATCTACGAGACCGCCAGGACCAAGGATGAATCCATAGAGCTTGTTCTCTGGGTTGAGTGACTTAACACCGTCGAAAAGACCAGAGATAACATTGTGACCACCAGGAGCCTGACCACCTGAAAGAATGATACCTACGTTGAATGCAGGAAGGTCAACCTTCTCGCCTGCCTCGAAAGTGATAACAGGCATACCATAAGTGTTAGGGAAGAGAGCCTTGATCTCCTCCTGATTACCTACTGACTGAGTAGCAGCACCCTCAACAGCCTTTACAGGACCCTGAAGAGCCTTAGGAAGCTTTGGCTGGTATGCAGCACGAGCTACCTGAAGATTTGAAATAGCCATTGGTTAAATATTTTTTATAAATTAATAATAGTATATTTTCGAGTTTTCGATGTTTCGATAATCGATTTTCAATATCTTGATTTATCGAATGCCGATGTTTCGATGTCTTCTCTGTTTCGAAATGATTTATCCTTTGATTTCCTTGATGATGTCAAGGCATTCCTTGCACTTGTCAGTAACATACTGCCAGTCCTCAGCCTTAACCTTGTCAGAAGGGAAGAGCTTTGAGCCCATGCCAACGCAGAATACACCTGCCTTGAACCATGACTTAAGATTCTCTGCCTCTGGTGCAACACCTCCAGTAACCATAATCTTTGACCATGGCATTGGAGCCATAAGACCTTTGACAAGGTTTGGACCTACAACGTCACCAGGGAATACCTTTGTGAAGTCGCAGCCTACTTCCTGAGCCTTGCCAATCTCTGATGGAGTCAAACATCCTGGACAGTAAGTAACGCAACGACGGTTGCAGACTACTGCCACATCTGGGTTGAAGAGAGGTCCGACAACGAAGTTTGCGCCCAACTGGATGTACATTGCTGCTGTAGGAGCGTCAACAACAGAACCGATGCCGAGTGCCATCTCAGGGCATTCTGCAACTACGAACTTAGAAAGCTCTGCAAAAACCTCCTGAGCGAAATCGCCACGGTTTGTGAACTCAAATGCACGAACGCCACCTTCGTAGCATGCCTTGACAACCTTTTTTGCTACTTCTGCATCCTTGTGATAGAATACTGGAACCATTGGTGCGGCAGCAATCTTTGCCATCACCTGGAATTTATCGAATTTTGCCATATAAGTAAATTAACAATTAACAATTAATAATTAACATGCCTGCCGGGTGGAGGAGCGTAATTGATAATTAACAATTAGCAATTAATAATTAACATGCCAGCCGGGTGGAGGAGTGTAATTATTTATTGTTGTTCGTTTTGTTTATAATCGCAATTAGTAATTTAATAAGTTCTGTACAATCAATAACCATACTTTCATGCTGCTCGGATGTGATGTATTCACCCTCAAATAGGATGTCAAGCCAGAATTCTGTTTCGTTAGCTTCTTTCAAAGCTATCTTCAGTTTATGTACAAAGTCATCAGTGCTTTCCGCGTATTGTGATTCACGTATGTTTGCGCCAATGCTTGTTCCTGACTTTAGTATCTGCTGAAAGATTGGATATGCAACATAATCACGATGTTTTTGAACATGAGTCACCATCTTGACAATCCTTATTGCAAAAGTCTTGCTTTTCTGATGAATAGCATTCTCCCTTCCAATCATCCGGAGGCATGTTAATTATTAATTATTAATTGTTAATTCAGAACATTATCTCTGTACTCGGCCATTAGCTGCACCGCCTGCGAGAGCTTCGACCTCTTCTACTGATACTAAATTGAAATCTCCGTTAATTGTGTGCTTGAGAGCAGAAGCTGCTACTGCAAACTCAAGTGCCTCGCCCTGATTTGACTTTGTGAGGAGTCCGTGGATGAGACCGCCTGAGAATGAGTCACCACCACCAATACGGTCGATGATCGGATTGATGTCGTAGCGCTTTGACTGGTAGAACTCCTTGCCGTCATAGATGAGAGCCTTCCAACCATTATGAGTTGCTGAGAATGACTCGCGGAGAGTAGAAACAACATACTCAAAGCCGAACTCTTCCTTCATCTGCTTGAAGATGCCCTCATATCCTGCAGCGTTTGTTTCGCCACCTTCAACGTCAGCGTCTGGCTTGAAACCGAGACAAAGTTCTGCATCTTCCTCATTGCCGATACATACATCTACATACTGCATGAGTGGACGCATGATAGAGATAGCCTTCTCGCTTGTCCAGAGCTTCTTGCGGAAATTGAGGTCAACAGAAATCTTTACGCCGTGCTTCTTAGCGCAGATACAAGCCTGACGAAGACATTCTGCACTTTCGTCGCTGATTGCAGGAGTGATGCCTGACCAGTGGAACCAGTCTGCTCCTTCGAACACCTTGTCGAAATCCCAATCGCTTGGCTGAGCCTCAGCTATTGAAGAGTGAGCGCGGTCATAAATAACCTTTGATGGACGCATGCTTGCACCTGTTTCAGCATAATAGAGACCAACACGGTCACCACCTCGAGCAATGAAATCAGTGTTGACACCATAACGGCGCATTGCATTTACTGCAATCTGTCCAATCTCATGCTTAGGAAGCTTTGAGATGAAATAACAATCGTGACCATAGTTTGCACAACTGATAGCTACGTTAGCTTCACCACCACCAGGGATGATACGGAATGATTCAGACTGAATGAAACGGTCGTTTCCTTCTGGAGAAAGGCGAAGCATGATTTCGCCCATTGTTACAATTTTTGCCATATAATTAATCTAAGTAGTTACTTTTGTTGTGCAAATTTAATCTTTTTTCGTGAGAGAATCGTATTTTTTAGACAAAAAACTATCAACAGATGATTTTTTCTTTTTTTTGTATTTTTATGTTAAAGAAAAACGGTAACTTTGTTGCAATTTTTGGAATCATAGCAATTGATTGGACGAAATAGACTAATATTATTTTAGTTTTAGTTAATATATTTGACGCAATTATCATTAAGTATTTTAAGGTAAGTTTTATTCATGGAGGTTCAGAAGAAAATCCGCATTAAGGACATTGCAGAAAGAGCAGGGGTTTCGGTCGGCACAGTCGATCGAGTCATACATGGTCGTGACAATGTGTCAGCAATCAGCATGGAAAGAGTGCGCAAAGTGCTCGACGAGATAAATTTCACACCTAACCATTATGCAAGTGCCCTTGCAAGCAATAAAATACATAAGTTTGCTGCAATTCTGCCACTTCATGAAGTTGACAGTTATTGGGCACGTGTAGAACTTGGTCTTCAAGACGGTGTGCGCCGCTTTAACGACTTTAAAATCTCCTTTAAGATCTTCCGCTATGATCCTTTCAGTGACAGCTCTTTCAAGATTGAATGTCAGAACCTTATTGAGTCAGCTCCTGACGCAGTAATTATTGGTCCTATATTCAATGCTTCTATAATGACTAACTTCACGGACAAGCTTAATGAGTCAGGAATTCCATACGCTCTTCTCGACTCAAACTGGCCAGAATTTAATCATCGCATATTCTATGGACAGGATTCTCTTCGAAGCGGAGCCTTCTCAGGTCGTATAATGTCACTTTCCACTGATGCCGATACAAAGAAAATTGCAATCTTCAAAGTGATGGGCGAGGGTAGAGTGGCAAGCCGTCAGCAGATGAACAGAGAGGTGGGATTCCGCAAATATATGGAAGAGCATTGTCCTAATATTGAGATTGTTGATGTCATTCTTTATGCCTACGACAAAGAAGGCATGAAAGAGATAATGCGCGATTTCTTTACCGAGAATCCTGATTTGCGTCACGCACTTTCGTTCAACTCGTCTATTCACATCATTGCTGAGTTCCTTCAGAAAGAGATGCCAGAGCATCCTCATGTTACCCTCCTTGGATATGATGCTGTAGATCGCAATGTTGAATGCATTAAGAATGGCTCTGCTGACTTCCTTATAGCACAGCATCCACAAGATCAGGGACTTAACTGCTTCCGTTCAATGTTTAATTCATGCGTCTTGAAAATAAACATTCCAAGAGATCATTACATGTCAATTGAACTCTTGACAAAGGAGAATATTGACTATTATAAAGATTAAAGTTGTGTCATAGTATTCCTGACAAGGATAATGTCGAATACAATGCCCGCTATACCGTACAAACTTGACGAGGCAAGGCATTGATGCTTTACGAGCTAAAGCATTGGTGCTTTACGAGCTAAAGCATCTGGTGTTTAGCCGCTGTCGTTTTTGTGGGTGAAAATATGTGGTTTGTTAGTTGTGTTTCGATTGCAAAATAAAAGCAGCCAGTTCATTTGCGAACTGGCTGCTTTTTATATGATTAAAAAGAATTAATCTTCGTCGTCGATATCATCAATAGCATCGATGTCTTCGATTTGGATGTCGTTTTCATCGAGTTCTTCGTCATCGAGTTCATCATCATCTTCGCCGTCAAGTCTCTTGAGTTCTTCATCATCCATATCCTCCTCTTCTTCCTCTATCTCGTCCAACTCGTCATCAACATCGTCGTCATCAAATTCATCATCGATGTCAGCATCCTTCTTTCTGCGCTTTCTGCGTCCATCTTCTGCGTCATCAATAGAGTAGTCAATATGAACCTTCTCGACTTTTGGCTTCGGTTTCATGAAAATGCCCTCAAGCCAAGTGCCGCGCATAATCTCAAGCACTTCATAGCCATCATCCTTTCTGCGGTCGATAATGCCGCCTGCCTTATGCATTGTTACAGCAGGCATGACAGTGCAGTCAACGAAGAATGCAGATTCTATAATGTCCTGAATAGCAAGAGGAAGTCCCTTCCAACCTGTACCCATATTTCTGCTGATAAGTTCAAGCACCTCAAAAGCCTCAAGATGCTGGATGTTCTCAAGAGTGAGGTCAGTAACCTTCTTGATAGGATGTTTTCTGATAGCAATAGCGTTGTTTGTTCCCTCGTCGGAAGTTGAAAAAACTTCATAGTGAGCGTCTTCAAGCTGAGCTATTTTTGCGGACTCCTCTCTATTCAGATATTGAATGTCGAACACCGTTTTGATGATATTCATGTAATGCTTTTCATTCTCTACATACTCCTCTCTCTTCTTTTTAGCGTCAATAATCATCTGATTGAGTTCGCTCGCAGTAATGGTCCAAACATTGCTCTTGTTCAGATCATCAAGTTCCAACTTTGTCTTAGTTTTCATTAAGTCTTATAATATATTATAATGTCTGTCTTACTTATGTGTATTGTTTTTTTGATACAAAAAATCAAATACGAGTGCAAAAGTAATAAATTCTTTTTCAAATAAAAAGAGTTTTCCCCCTTTTCGTTTCTTATTTGTGAAGTTTATACAATTTTATGAATAAAATATACTATCTTTGCAAAATAATTGAGACAAAACAAAAACTCTTTGCTTCAATTATGCTTAAAAGGCAAAATCATAAATTTTAATCATAAACCAATATGAAAGAATTATCTTTGAAGTATGGTTGCAACCCTAACCAGAAGCCATCACGAGTATTCATGGAAGAGGGTGAACTCCCATTTGAGGTTTTAAATGGCCGCCCAGGCTATATCAATCTCTTAGACGCATTTAACAGCTGGCAGCTCGTAAAAGAGCTCAAAGCTGCTACAGGCATGCCATCTGCGGCTTCATTCAAGCACGTTAGCCCTGCTGGTGCTGCCGTTGGCGCTCCTCTTTCAGACACTCTCAAGAAAATTTACTTTGTTGATGATGTCAAGATTCCTCTCTCACCAATCGCCGTGGCTTATGCTCGTGCACGTGGTGCAGACCGTATGTCATCATTTGGTGACTTCATCGCTCTCTCTGACACTTGCGACGAGGCAACAGCAACACTCATCAAGCGTGAGGTTTCAGACGGTGTTATCGCTCCAGACTATACTCCAGAGGCTCTTCAGATTCTCAAGGAAAAGCGTAATGGCACATATTGCGTTATTAAGATGGATCCAAACTATGTGCCTGCACCTATTGAGCGCAAGCAGGTGTTTGGAGTTACTTTCGAACAAGGACGCAATGAGATTGATCTCACTGGTGACAATCTTTTTGATAACATACCAACAGACAACAAGACACTTACAGAGAATGCAAAGCGTGACTTGAAGATTGCTCTTATCACACTTAAGTATACTCAGTCTAACTCTGTATGCTATGTTAAGGATGGACAGGCAATCGGAATCGGAGCAGGTCAGCAGTCTCGTATCCACTGTACTCGTCTTGCAGGCAATAAAGCAGACATCTGGTGGCTTCGTCAGTGTCCAAAGGTGCTCAACCTTCCTTTCAAAGAAGGAATCCGCCGTGCTGACCGCGACAATACTATTGACGTATATATTGGTGATGAGTATGAGGATGTGCTCCGTGAAGGCACATGGCAGAATTTCTTCACAGAAAAGCCAGAACCTCTTACTATCGAAGAAAAGAAGGCATGGCTTGCTCAGAATACAGAGGTTTCACTCGGTTCTGACGCATTCTTCCCATTCGGCGACAATATAGAACGCGCTCACAAGTCGGGTGTTCAATATATTGCACAAGCTGGTGGTTCTGTTCGTGATGACAATGTTATTGAGACTTGCAATAAGTACGGAATAACAATGGCATTCACTGGCATCCGCCTCTTCCACCATTAATATTATGGCTACAGATAACGAAATACAATATGCGATAATGAATGGCATCAGCTTCGGCAAGGCTAAAAGCGAGAAGAAAGACGATCCAAATAAGGTGAAGACAAAAGCTCGCAAGAAGGCTTACCAAGCTGGCGCTCACAAGTCGGGTGCTGCCAAGCATAAGGCAGAAATCCGTCAGCGCGTAAAAGATCGTCCAACCCAGAGACATAACAAAGGATAATGTTGTCTATGTTTCGATGGGCATATATAGGTTTTGTTCTGCTCAGCATTGTTTCATGCACTACAAAAAGTGAAGGAGACAATGCTGGGCAGTCTCCTTTTATAGCAGCAGATGGGGGGAATCCACATTTTGACCTTCCGCAAATACAGGAAAATGGCGAACTTATCATATTAACCTTATACGGTCCTGAAAGTTACTTTGAATTTCATAGCGAAAACTTTGGACTTCAGTACATGATTGCTAATGAGTTCTCTAAAAGTATTGGTACATCCATAAGGGTTGATGTATCTAAAAATCAGCAAGAACTCATAAATAAACTCAATAATGGAGAAGGTGATATCATTGCTTGTGCGATAGACATAAATGACTCTTCACTTAATGAAGTACAATATGTTGGTGAAACGGAGATGACGGCATTTCTCGATAGTATATCGCGTCAGAGAAATGACTCTTCTATAGCTCCTAAGAGAAGAAGCGCATGGGCGGTCAGACACGACTCTCCACTTCTTTGCTCTGCTCTGAAGGACTGGATGCAAAGCAATGCAAAAAAGTTTTTTGATTATACAACAATACGTATAAAGACAAAAAGCGGTCGCACATACCGCCCTCAGAGAAAAGTGTCAGCCCCGATACTCAATGCGGCAGCAGGCCAAATATCCGTTCATGATGATATCTTCAAAAAGAACGCTATCACATGCGGTTGGGACTGGCGACTCATTGCGGCACAGGCTTACCAAGAGTCAGCATTCGACCCTCAAGCGGTGTCATATATGGGTGCAATGGGTTTGATGCAGCTTATGCCATCTACAGCACGAAGTGTTGGCGTGTCACAAGATGATGTGTTCAATCCACAGCACAATGTTAGAGGTGCTGTGAAACTTATCCGACAGCTCGACTCTCATTATTCATCAATCAGCGACCCAGACGAAAGGATTAACTTCATTTTAGCAGCATATAATGCGGGGCCGGGACATGTTGACGATGCTCGTGAGGTTGCCAAGAAATATGGTAAGAATCCAAATGTTTGGTTGGGAAATGTAGATGGGGTAGTGCTGCGTATGAGCGATGCCGACTTCTTCAATCTGCCAGAGGTGAAACACGGCTATTTCAGAGGCAGCGAAACATATAACTATGTTAATTCAATTCGTACAAGATGGAACGAATATCGTAGAAAGATTAAGAAGTGACAAATTACATGTTGAAATATCGTAAGTGCTTGGTTTATTAAAGAGTATATCTGCTATCAAGAAGTTATACTATAATCAACACACTGTGCTTTATTAAACAAAAAAGAGAGGAGTAACAGATGTCTCCTCTCTTTTTTGTTTCCTAATAAGGACATGCACGTCATTTTTTCTGATATACACGAACGTAGTCAATGTCATATCTCAATGGATAACCGTCGGCAGATACCTTACCACCATTGTCGCCTCCTACAGCGAGGTTAAGGAGTATGTATTGTGGGTCATGGAAAGGATTTATGCCGTCTTTGCTCTTGTTTGTTGTTTGTGTTATGTCAATCTCATTGAGCAGTTCGTCATCAAGGTAAATCTTTATGTAATCTTCTTCCCAGTCCATTCTCCACACATGAAATTTAGTTGCCCAGAAAGGATCTCGTTCTGTAAAATGACTCAAAGGAGTCACTTTGCTGTTCCAAATCGGTGAGTATGGCTTGTCTGACGCCCAGCAGGCATTTGCAAGAATTGATGGAACGCCATTGCTGCGATAATACTCCATGACATCTATCTCTCCGTTGCTTGGCCATGGCAGTTCGTTGCCCAACAGCCATATAGCAGGCCACGAACCATAGCCTACAGGAATTCGCGCTCTGCACTCCAAACGGCCATATTTGAATGAGAATTTACCGCGAGTATTGATACTTGAGGATGTGCATGTGATTGCAGGACGCATTTGTTTCCAGTCCTTACTGCCTTCTTTATATAGTGGATTCTGCTTGTTGTCTTCACGAGCTTCGATTGTCAGGATTTCATCCTTGATATTTGCGTTATCTTCCTGATACCATTGCAGTTCGTGATTTCTTACGAAGCCATATTCGTAATTCCAATTATCTTTGCTAACCTTTCCTTCTGCATTGAATTCATCGCTCCATATAAGCTTATAGCCATCAGGAGATGCGTTGTAATGGCTGCCAACTTTTATTTCATCTCCGCTAAGGTCCACTTCGAATAAATTTGGAATGCGTATTGTTCGTCCTCTTTTATCCTTCCAGTGACTATGTACAGACATCAGCAGTTTGCCTTCGAAAGTGCGGAAAAGCATGGCGTGACCGTAATTAGGTGGAGTGATTGGCTGTTTGGCATGAATCCAAGGGCCATCGATAGTTCCTGATTCACTATATGCCACACCCTGCGTGTACACATCATAAATCCAGCTTGTCCAAATCATTCCAAGTCTATCTGTTTCTGTTCTAAAGAGATATGGACCATCTGTCACTTGGTTTGGTCCTATCTTGCCATTTGTTATCGCGCGGCTCCATGGTGAATCGTGTGCAGTAAAAAGTAGTTTGCCTTCTCCTATCACACCGCTTAGATCAGGCTTAAGCTGTATGCGCTCCATAGTGCCATTGCCATTCTCCAGCCACTCGCCGCAATATACCATATATGGGGTGCCATCCTTCTCCACCCAGAATGTACCATCCAAAGTGGGACGATTCTCAGGCAAATAAATCTTATCTTTCATAGGCTTATATGGCCCCATCGGGTTGTCAGCTACAAGCACATGGCTTGCTCTGCGTTCCACATCTGTACCCATAAAATTGCCGCAAGTCTTCTCTCTGTTTGTAAAGGTAGCGAAATAATAGTATTTCCCTTTGTATTCATGCAGTTCCGCTGCCCAAATCATAGGATTTTTCCCCATCCAAGACTTTGGATCATGCTTGGTAACTATGTAAGGGCCTGTCCAATTTGCAAGGTCCGGACTTTTCCATAGCATTCCGCCTGTTCCTGTCATGTAATACATGTTCGTCTTCTTATCTGCCAAGATAAAAGGGTCGCTGAGACGAATGCTGTCGAGAGGAATGTTCTCTTTAAACATTCTCTCTACCTTTGTTTGAGCCATTGAGGCAATAATCCCAATTGACCCTAAAAGCAAAGCAAGTAATTTCTTCATATTCACATTAGTATTATTTAGTTTAGTAATCTTTGGAAGGTTTAGTTTGTAATTTTGGCGATAGATATAGTATGTCTATAGTAAAACTATTCTTAATCACCCACACATGAAATTTATGTCTAAAATTTTATGTTGTAAAGATAGTGATTAATGAAATAGAAAACAAGGATTTTTGTTAATAATTATAGCGACATTATAAAAAACTCCGCACCTGCTTAACACAGATGCGGAGCATATTGTTATTCGCTATTGCAAATTTCTGAGAATTAGATTGCGAATGGGTTCTCACCTGGGTAGAGCTGACCAGCTGGGAGTGGAGTGTTGATATCCTCTACGCCGAGCATCTTGAGAGCTTCGAAGAGAACCTTGCCACAGTGGTCGAATGCGTAAGCACCATGGTGTGGGAAGCGCTTGCCAACGAGGACGTGACGGTAGAAGCGTGCGAATCCAGGGATAGCGTGGATACCGATACCACCGAATGAGCATGGGTCAACATCGAGGAACTCACCCTGAGCGATGTAAGAAACAAGCTTAGCATCAGAGTTAGACTGGATGCGGAACATTGTTGACTTACCTGGCTTGATCTGGCCTTCGAGAGTACCCTTTGTGATCTCTGGGCTCATGAGACGAGCCTGGATGAGCTGATACTTGATCTTGCAGTCCTTCATGCACTGTGAGCAAGTGTTACCGCAGTGGAAGCCCATGTAGAGGTCCTTGAGGTCTGCACCAGCGAGGTTAGCACCAGCAGGGATAACGTCAGCAGGAACAGAGTTGTTGATATCGAGGAGAGTAGCTGGCTTCTCAGTAGCGCACTCAGCCATGAACTCAGAGAGAGCGCCGTAGAGGTCAACCTCACATGCTACAGGAATACCACGACCTGTGAGACGTGAGTTAACGTAGCAAGGCTCGAACTCAAAGATTGGCTGCCATGCTGGCCAGCACTTATTAGCGAATACAGCGAACTTAGAGCCGCCCTTCTGATTCTCGTACCAGTCCATGAGTGTAACCTCAAGCTGAGCCATCTTGTTGATGATCTCTGGGTATGTGT
>JAKSLL010000026.1 GCA_024401215.1 Bacteroidaceae bacterium | reverse complement strand
GTGGACGGATGTCCTCCATGTCCATGAGCTCAACCTTGTTGTACTCGTGTGAAGTACGGAAACCGTCGAAGAAGTTGATGAATGGAACACGGCACTCAAGAGCAGCGAGGTGTGCTACTGCTGAGAGGTCCATAACTTCCTGTACTGAGCCTTCGCAAAGCATTGCGAAACCTGTCTGGCGGCAAGCCATAACGTCACCGTGGTCACCGAAGATACAGAGTGAGTGAGAAGCTACTGTACGAGCTGATACGTGGAATACAGATGGGAGGAGCTCACCAGCAATCTTGTACATGTTAGGGATCATAAGGAGGAGACCCTGTGATGCTGTGAATGTAGTAGTGAGGGCACCAGCCTGGAGAGAACCGTGAACAGCACCTGCTGCACCAGCCTCAGACTGCATTTCCTGTACGAGAACTGTGTCGCCGAAGAGATTCTTGCGACCTTGAACAGCCCACTCATCCACATGCTCTGCCATTGGAGATGATGGAGTGATTGGGTAGATGGCAGCAACTTCTGAGAACATGTATGCAACATGTGCTGCAGCTGTATTACCATCACAAGTAATAAATTTCTTTTCTTTACCCATTTTTTTAATTATAATGTATAGATAATGTCTATGCTGTCTGCACACACATTATTATACAACGTTATTGTAAATTTTGAATTATGTCACTTATTCTTAATAGAGGAAGCCAAATATCCACAATGGAATCTGGTTGCCGTCGCCAATGTCACATTGATTGACAGCGAACAAGGTCTTAGCCTTGCTCTTGAGCTTTGTGCTGTGTTCCACAATCTTGAAGTCGTACTGGCCATCAATGAGGAATGAACACATATTGCCCTGTTTGTTCACCTTGTGGTCCTTCCACAAAGTGTTGCAGAAGAATGTTTCGAGGACGTCATGCTCGTCGAAACCACGAGGGTAGAAGCTATACATAAGATTGGAGTTATGCAGAAGCACTCTGGCTGGCTTCTTTGGGAATTCGTCACCTTTGCCGTAAATCATGTTTACGAGTCTTGCTTCCATAAGGTACTTGATATAGTGCATAACTGTAGCACGGCTCATACCAAGTTCTGTAGCAAGCTGACTGACATTAGGGACGCTGCTTCCGCTTGTAGTAAGAAGATAGAACAATTGTTTGATTTTTGCAAGATATTTAAGTTCTATCTGCTTTATGAGGAGGATATCCACCTCAATCATCATGTTCATGTTCTTGAGGAGATTTTCCGAATAATTGACTTTGTCAAGGAAGAAAGGATAGAATCCGTGGTGGAGATATGCCTGGAAATATTCGCGAGGATTAACTTTTGAGTATATCTCTGTTGCAATCTGTGCGTGGTTGTTAATAATCTCTTCCAAAGTGTATGGTTTGAGTTTCAAACCAGTAGAGAGATTGAGGAACTCGCGGAAAGAGAATCCTCTAAGGTTGTACGATTTTACTATGCCGTTCAACTCTGGATTTTCTTCTTTGAGGCGCATCACAGGAGAGCCGGTGAATACGATTTTCAATCCAGGATAACGGTCGTAACATTCACGAAGCTGCTCGCTCCAGTTTGGTTGTTTGTAAACCTGGTCAATTAGGAGCACCTTACCGCCTGAATGATAAAATTCACCTGCAAATTCTGCAATACCAATGTTTTGGACGTAAAAGTTGTTAGTGTTAATATACAGACACGAATGGTCGTATGGAGAAAAATGCTCCTTAGCAAATTGAAGCAAGAAGGTAGTTTTACCTACACCACGAGCACCTTTAATGCCGATCATACGATCATTCCAATTAATCTCGTCCATCAAATCACGACGCACGGGAGCCTTTAAGTGCTCTACTAAGTAAGCATGTGTACGGAAAAATGATTCCATAAATTCCTTTTTGGTTTTATTATGTCATTCGCGAAATAGGCAAGATATAATAAAATATCTCTTGCTAGGTAATTTGGGTGCAAAATTAGAAAAATTTCGAGTAAAATGCAAACTCGACTTTGCAAATTTTTCTTGTTAATTGAAAAAATGTTTGCAAAGTCGAGTTTTGTTCCGATTTAATCCAAAATGAGTATAATCTTGTGTTTTGTGAAGGCGCAAAATGAGTCTCAAACTAATTTGTGGAACACCCTTAAAGACAAAAAGATTCTTTCACAGTTTCATGAATAGTAATGCTTAATCAAAAGCAGGGTATTGCATTGTTGAGCAATGAAGTGATCCGTGCTGTATGATGAGGACTCGGCAGTCTATTCCAATAACTTCTCTGTCGGGGAACGCTTCTTTCAGCTGCTGCAATGCAATGTCGTCTTTGTCTTTCTGGTTGTAAGTAGGTACAAGGACTGCACCGTTCATTATTAAGAAGTTAGCATGTGTTGCAGGCAGTCTTTCTCCATCCTCGTCATAGCATGCGTCAGGGAGGGGGAGGGGGAATAGCTTGTATGGCTTACCTTCTGGGGTGACTAGATTTTTCAACTCCTCTTCCATGGCTTTCAGCTCTTCGTAATGCTCATCAGACTCTTCATAGCATTTGACATAAGCTATGCTGTCTTTTGAACAGAATCTCGCAACGGTGTCAATGTGACCGTCTGTGTCGTCTCCAGCAAGCCAGGAGTGTTCTATCCATATTACTCTTTTGGCATTGAAATCAGCTTTTATCCTTGCCTCAATGTGTTCTTTTGTGAGAGTGTTGTTTCTGTTTTGTGAAAGTAGGCAGCTTGATGTAACCATTAGAGTGCCTTCTTCGTCGCTTTCAATACTGCCGCCTTCAAAAACAAAATCGAGTTTATTGCTGTATTCTGTCTTTATACTTTTTGTAGAATACAAAGCTTCGATGTCTTTTAGAATGTTGCTATTTATCTGATTGTCATAATTTGCTGCAAACTTTAGTCCCCAGCCATTGAATTGATAATCATTTAATACAACTTTCCTGTTCTCTTTGTCAATGCTTGTAATAAACGCATGGTCTCTTGCCCATGTGTCGTTAGTGTCGCACTGGATGAACTGTATGTTATCAAAAGCAACACCATGTTGCAGCATGTCGGATTTTGCTTGTTCTATGTCCTGACACACTACAACAAGGTGTTCACGCTTAGCTATCTCCCTTGCTATATTGCAGAAGCAGTCGATGGCATCAGTGAGTACTGGTGCCCAGTCGGTGTTGGCGTGAGGCCATGTTAGTTGTACGAAGAGTTGCTTATGCCATTCGGCAGGAAGATATTCTTTTGTCATGTTATATGTAGTTGTATCGTGTTAAGTAGGTGTCAAAATAGAGTATGGATATTAAGAACACACCTACCAGTATGAACATATAAATAAGTTTGATTACCTGCTTAAAATTTATCTGCAGCAGCAATAGCTTCGATTTCGATATTCGCGCCCTTAGGCAATGCTGCAACGGCAAAGGCTGAACGAGCAGGATATGGTTCCTGGAAGAATTCAGCATATACCTCGTTTACTGCAGCGAAGTCATTGATGTCTGCCAAGAGAACAGTCACTTTGGCTACATTAGCCATTGTGAGACCTTCTGCCGCAAGGATGTTTTTGATGTTTGTAAGGCTCTGGCGTGCTTCTGCTTTTATACCGCCCTCAGCAAACTTGCCGGTGGCAGGGTCGATAGGGAGCTGACCGCTTACATACACAGTGTTTGTTCCGTTTGTGATTATTCCCTGACTATATGGGCCGATAGCAGCAGGTGCATCAGGAGTGCTTATTGCTTTTACAGTTTTCATTGTAGTTCTTTTTGAATTATTAGAAAAAACATACACATCGTCCAGCATTTCGCCGAACGATGTGAGTGTTATTATTAGTGATATTTTTATTTCTTAAGTGGTGCAGGACCATCTTTTGTAGGCTTGACAACATTGATCTTGCCATCCTTGTCGAATGTCATCTTGTCGATACAAACCTGACGATGTGTGCCAGGAGAAAGCTTGCGCTCACGGAAGTTAGGGTTGATGCGATGATAAACGATATACCAATCATCCTTGCCATTTACTTGAAGAACAGAGTTGTGAGCAGTGCCGTAAATCTTCTGTGATGGATCCTGCTGGAGTATTACTGGTTGTTCTGCAACAGTAATAGGACCAAGAGGACTCTTGGCTGTTCCGTATGCTACATGGTAGTTGTCTGCACCTGTGTCGTCAACAGACCAAAGGAAGTAATAGATGCCTTTGCGGAAGAATACGTATGTTCCTTCGCGGTAAGCATAATCTTTGAGAGATCCACCCTTAGGTGTGAGGTCAACAGATGTTTCCTTCTTTATAGAAATCATGTCGTCATTAAGTTCTGCACCTGCCATGAATCCGTTGCCCCAGTAGAGGTAGAACTTGCCTGTCTTTGGATCCTGGAAAACATCGACATCTATAGCCTGACCACCTCTTACGCCTGCAGGGCGATCGTCGTCTGTCACGATTGGATGACCGCAGTCAACAAATGGCCCCTTAGGGTCATCGGCAATAGCACAGCCAATTTCCTTACGGTTTGTCTTTGGATTATGAGCGGAGAAGTAATAGTAATACTTATATCCTTTACCCACTTTCTTCTCTATAATACAAGGAGCCCAAGCATTACCAGTAGCCCATGTTACCTGATCGCCCTTTACATCAAGCATCTTGCCTTCGTCTTTCCAGTCGATGAGGTTGGTAGAAGAGAATACGCTGAAATCATGACCGCCCCAACCTGGAGTGCCATCAGTTGTTGAATAGATGTAGAACTTGCCGTCCTTCTTAGCGTGCATGACCTCTGGGTCTGCGTGGAAACCAGGAAGGATTGGGTTTTTGCCATCTCCCCATTCTGCGATGAGACGATCCTTCTCTGCTTGAGTAATAGGCATGATTGTTCCATGTCGAGGAGTGAACATGCCTGATGTCTTAGTGTCGGCTACCCATTCGAATTTCTTGAGATCGGCAGACTTGCAGAACTGGTAGTGTCCTGCACCGTAGCAGTCGTACATCACTACCCAAGACTTGCCATCAAGGCTCTTGCAAACTCCAACACCTTCTACAGCTTTCTTGCAGACTTCTACGCGGTCTGGCCACTTTGTCCATTGGCTGCAAAGTGGTTTGCCAGGTTCTGCTGTAAGTTGGTCAGCTACAGCCTGATAGATGCCTCCTCCTGCTTCACTCTTGTAGAAGAGGTGGAACTTATTATCTTCTTCGTTGAATACGATATCGCCGTCAATGGCAGCTCTGCCATCATCGAAAAGAAGTGTTGGCTCTCCTTCGAGGTCGGTAAAGTCTTCGTTTGCATACTGATAGAAAATCTTATCGTAGTTAAGCTTTCCGTCATCTGTAAGCAGAGAGTAGAATACCATGTACTTGCCCGCTTTGTGGTCGTAAATGGTTTCTGGAGCCCATACGCGAGTTACATTCTTCCATGATTTAGGATACTTGGTAGGGAAATTGATAGCGGAGTGTGTCCAATTGATGAGGTCTGTTGATTTCATCAGAACAAGTCCACGGTTTGAAGCCCAACCAAGAGAAGATTTCATATCTGTTACAACCATGTAGAATGTCTTTCCGTCTTCTCCACGGAGTATGTGTGGGTCGCGTACACACTGAGTGTAAGCTATAGAGTCGGACTTTATAACAGGAAGGCCTTGATTAAGTAATGTGTAGTTATATCCATCCTCACTAAGTGCATAGCAGATTTGCTCTTGTTCTGGAGCATTGCCTGTGAAATATGTGAAGAGGAACGATACTTTCTCGTTAGGGTCTGCTGGAGCGGTTGTTGGCGCATTCTTTTGTGCTAAGGCGCTGCCCGCTAATGAGAGACATAAAACAGATGTAAATAAGAATTTGTTATTCATTAGAGTTAGGGTATTAGTTAGTTAGTGATCAAAATATTTGTGAGCGTCTTGAAAAATGACAAATGTAATTGCCGCTCATATAATATAATAATGTATAATGCATGGCAATCCGGTGTCACACATTATACATTATTTTTATTTCTGTTTTAGAAATTGAATTCTTCAGAAACACTCTTTTCTTCTGACACTGCACGTATTGCTCGTGCAAACATATCAGCAATGGAGAGCTGCTTTACCTTTGGGCATTTCTGAGCATAAGGTATTGAGTCTGTAAATACGATTTCTGTAAGTGCTGAGTTCTGTACGCGGTCGCTTGCAGGGTCGCTCATCACGCAGTGGCTTGCTACGGCACGAACACTCTTTGCGCCAGCCTTAAGCATTTCGTCTGCAGCCCTTGTGATTGTTCCTGCTGTGTCAACCATGTCGTCAACAAGCACAACATCCTTACCCTTTACGTCACCGATGATTTGGATTGACTCTACGACATTTGCACGAGCGCGAGTTTTGTTGCAGAGCACAAGTGGTGCGTGGAGCTTCTTGGCGAAGAGTCCTGCGCGCTTTGCGCCTCCCACGTCTGGAGTTGCAATTACGAGGTCGCTGAGTCCGAGTGATTCAACATAAGGAACCTCAACAAGTGAACCGTAGAGGTGATCGACTGGGACATTGAAGAAACCCTGAATCTGGTCTGCGTGCAAGTCCATAGTTATGAGGCGGTCAATGCCTGCCACGCTGAGAAGGTCGGCTACGAGCTTTGCTCCAATGCTCACTCTTGGCTTATCCTTGCGGTCCTGTCTTGCCCATCCGAAATACGGAATTACAGCTATGATGCTTCGTGCGCTGGCACGCTTTGCTGCATCAATCATGAGAAGAAGTTCCATGAGATTGTCGCTGTTTGGGAATGTTGACTGTACGAGGTATACGTCGTTGCCGCGGATTGACTCTTCAAAAGAAACCGCAAACTCTCCATCAGCAAAATGTGTGATAATCATATTGCCAAGTGGACAACCTAAACTCTGGCAGATGCGCTCTGCTAAATACCTTGTCTTTGTACCTGAAAATACCTTAAAAGGTCTTCCTTGATTCATGGTTTTCTGACTTTATAAGTATGTGACTTTTAAATTTGCTGCAAAGTTAAGGATTTTCCGTGACCTAACTATAAAAAAAACTCCTTTTTTTGATTTTGAACGATTACTTATTACTATTTCCTTCTGACAGGGAATGTGAAATAAGTATGTGGGAATGGTTCGTTTCTTAGCGTGAAATGCCACCATTCGCCATTGTATGCCTTAAAGCCGTGATGTTCCATAGCGTTGCGCAGTATCATGCGGTTTTGGTATTGATTTTTGTTGATTGGCTTATGTGTCCCAGCTTTTTGTCCTGGCAGGATATTGGCATGTGAGATAGAACCGAAGTAGTCGAAAGTGCTGCCCATGTCGATTTCTTCCCCGCTTTTAAGATCTACAAGTGTGAGGTCGATGGTTGAGCCGCGAGTGTGACCGCTTTTTCTTGCCACATATCCTTGAGGGATTATCATAGACTTGCTTATCTCCGGGTAGAAGTCCTTTTTCATCCTCACATCAGTCGGCTTTTGTGCCCATTTCATGAAGAAATCCACTGCACATTGTGGGCGGTAAGCATCAAAGACTTTTATTCTATATCCCTTTTTTCTCAGTTCTTCGCTAACGGCTTTTAGAGAGTCTGCGGCTTGACGTGTCATCAATGCTACTGGCTCCTCATATCCAGGTACGCTGTCGCCTGTAAAATTGTAAGCTGTGTAATATCGTATGTCCATTACGGCATCAGGCACAACATCTGTTATAAGCACAAAACCCGATCTGTCGTTCTCCTGCGCTGTCACATTATATACATTACAACAGCATAATAGTGTAAGTGCAAATACAAAAATGCTTTTCATACCTTGTTTTCATTTCTTTTTATAACTCTTGCCGGATTGCCAACAGCCACGCAGTCGTTTGGAATGTCCTTTGTAACTACACTGCCAGCCCCTATGATGCTGCGGTCACCGATAGTCACACCAGGACATACGGTAACATTGCCACCAATCCAGCAGTCTTTACCTATTGTGATTGGCAGGTCAGTCTCCTTTGTTTCCCTTCTTTCAAGATAGTTCATAGGGTGCTGAGGGGTGAGAAATCTGCAGTCGGGTCCTATGAGGGTGTGGTCGCCTATTGTGATGTAGCCTCCATCAAGAAAGGTGCAGTTGCTGTTTACAAAAGTATGCTCTCCAAGTTTCACTCCGTTGCCGTGATCACAAGTGATGGGAGAGATTACAATCGAAGACTTTGGAATGCCAGGGATAAGTTCTTCTATCAGGTTGCGATAACCTTCGTCGAACTCGCTCATCTGTCTTATTTTTGCACATAACTGCTTAGAGTGCATGATGCTGTCAAGCACTTCTTTATCAGTGAAGTCGAAAAGCATTCCGCTTCTCATCTTCTGAAATTCAGTCATCTTCTCTGCCATTGAATAGAGTGATTGTTGTCTTGTCTGATTGTGTTAAAAGATGTGGCGATTTTTGAACGGTAACATTTTACCAGCGTCGTCCTCCACCGCCTCCGAATCCTCCGCCGGCATATCCTCCGCCACCCGAACTGTATTTGCTGCTTGAAGAGTAACTGCTTCCTGACGAAGCATAGGCTTTCTTCTTTTGGGCGATTGATTCTGCTGCTTTCGATTGCATGAGAGTCTTTGTTATGGTTGTGGCGATAGCCGCTGTAGCAATCTCGCCTTTATGTCCTTGATACCACTCTGGTGTCTTCACAGCTATACCCTTGAACCTCTCTGCCCATTTGTCTGCAAGTCCTAATGCCACGGCATACGGGAGGATGCTGTAGTAATATTTCTCATCCTCAGCTTGCAGTTTTTCAAGTTGCTGTTTTTCAGCTGTCTCGATAAACTCTTTGAAGCCTAAGATTTCTCCTAAGTGCTCCATCCTCTCCTTAGTTGGTTTGTCAAGCCTTAGTATGAAGAAACATGCGGTTAACATTCCTATGTTGATGCCGTAAACGCATGCTAAAGGGATGTAGGTTGAGTCTTCTCCACCGAAACATCCGATACAGAATGATAGTATGTATATCATCGCAAAGATGCTCCATCCTACGATATGGGCTATTGGAGCAGGCTTTTGCTTGCATTCATTCAGCACAACAGTTGGGATTATTTCAAGCAGACCTAACATTATGACAGAGATTATTGCCGCCAGCACTCCTTCTTTTATTGTTGCAAAGAAGTTTGCGCATGCAACAGTCACTAACGCTGTATTGTATATCCATAAAGGCTTTAAGTTGCCTATATTGAGTTTTTTGTGGAATTGATAAGATAGCAGTCGTCTGCATTCCTCCCATCCTGCGCCAAAAGCAGGAGCAGGCTGGTCTGTATAGAGCAACTTATGCTTCTTGTCCAGCATGTAGTTGAAAAGACGGAGTACATGGTTTGGCGCGTCTTCAGGAACATCCTTCTCATATTTCAATATAGGGTGTTCTCCTGTATTGTTGATGGAGATATAGCCCTTTTCTGCGAGCCATGGTATTAGTGAGAGAATAGCGTTATTGTTTACATACCCATTGGCTATAGTGCCAACTTCTGCACTTGTCATGCCTTTCGGAGGACGGAAAGAGATGATTTTTGTTGGCGTAGGTTTCGGCCAAAACTCTACGCATAACATGATAATAATGAGTAAGGCTGATATGCCTGTGAAAAGCCACGCTAATTGGATGTCCTGTTTAGGATGCGTCCCTTCTGCAAAATATCCTTCGCGCAGGGGAATGCGTACTGTTACAGCCTCCTGTGGCTTATTGTTCTTCCTCACTCCCTCGATGTCTGTAGCTGTCGCTTTAGTGACAACGGAACTTGCCACATTGCTATTGCTGCCAAGGCTGCCGGCAAACACTTCCAGTTTATTCAGTTCGTCGTCTTTTAAGGGCTTGTCAAAATGTATGCTGAAAGTGAACTGTTTTATATCGCATTCCCATCCTGTGCCGAGCAGAGAGTAGAAGAACAAATCACTTTGTTCTACACGGTCTCCGTATGGAGTGAGTGTGTAGCTTATGGAGTAGGAATGTGGACCATTAATAGTCTTGTCGGCAGAGCCGATTTGGATGGTGTATAGCTCTTCGTCATCAAAGCATTCGTGCTGTTCAGAAACAGTCACATTGTCCACATCTACTTTGTATTGAAACATTTTGGTTTGGCTTCCGTCTTGATTCTCCGACACATCGCGTTTCACCCACACCCATAATGGTATATCGCGGAGAATGCCTCGGCTTTCAGATGTGAATATTGCGTTGATGCTCTCTTTCACGTCGTAGCTTCCATTCTCGTGTACTGTCATCTCAACATTATAATTGTCAAAGTAGAAGCTTGAGTCTCCGTAAGCCTTGACGGAGGCCATGCACATAAATAATGTGAGAATAAACAATATGCGTGATTTGTATCTTTTGTATGTGTTCATATTGTTCTAAAGTTGGTGCTTTGTCATTACTTGAGGTTTTTTACCAGCGTCGTCCGCCGCCGCCTCCGAAACCGCCACCGGAATAACCGCCACCTCGTGAACTGTAGCTGTGGCTTGAACTGTAACTGCTACCAGAAGATGATGATGAGCGTGATGACGTTGAACGCGGTGCTCCACTTGCTATAGAATTCTTCATTCCTTTTGTCATCATCGAATGTGTAACAAGACGAGCCAAAGAGCTTGTGACAATCTCGCCTTGCTTGCCCTTATACCATGAAGGCTGTTTCACAATGATATTCTCAAATTTCTTTGCCCATTTGTCAGCCAATCCTAACGCTACGGCATAAGGGAGGATGTCGTAGAAGTACATCTCATCCTCTGCTTGAAGTTTCTGGAGCTGTGGCTTTTCTGCTGTTTCTATGAACTCTTTGAATCCCATGATTTCGCCAAGATGTGTCTTGCGGTATTCTGTTGGCTCCTCGAGTTTGATTGAGAGGTAGCATGCTACGAATAATGCACCATTTATCATATAGATAAATTTCATAGGAATGTAACTTGGGTCTTCGCCACCGAAACAGCCCCAATGCATTAATAGTATAAAGAAAGATGTGCATAAGCCGATGATGAATGCCATTCCCGTAGGTGTGGATTTTTGTAGATCGCTGTTTAACTGTAGCTTCTGAATAGCGGAGATTACAGCGAAAAAGACGGTTGTTAATCCTCCTACAAGCCATCCGTCTCTTATTGATGCAAAGCAATTGGCGAACGACACCGTTAGAATTGCAGCATAGAGAATCCTGAATTGTTTGTCTCTGGTCTTGTTCAACTTGTCTTGAAAAGTTTTTGTAAGCGAGGACATGCAATTATACCACCCTTTGCCGAAATTGTTTGATGGCTTGTTGGTGTCCATCTCCTTGCTGCCATTAAAGAACATACCGTCGAAGAGAGATTTTACATATGGTGGTGCATCGCAAGGAAGTCCGTTGCTGATTCGTAGTATAGGTTTCGCTTGTGAATTGTCAATAATCAGACTTCCTTTGCTGGCTAGCCATGGTATGAGTGATAGCACACATTTATCATTTATCTCTGCTGAGGCTATAGCGCCGACATCAGCACTTGTCATTCCCTTTGGAGGACGGAAGGAGATAACTTTTGTCGGTCTGTAGCTTGGAATAAGTTCGAGGAAAAGAATTATGGCAATGAGTACTGCAGAGATGATAATCAGTATCCAAGAAGTTTGGATGTTTAACTTAGGATGCGTATTTTCTGCAAAATAACCTTCTCTTAATGGTATTCTTACAGTTATCGCCTCATGTGGCTCGATGTTTTTTCTTATTCCTTGAATCTCTGTGTTTGTTGCTTTTGTTATTATAGCATTTGCATAGTTTGTGTTGTCGCCAAGTTCACCTGTAAATACTTCAAGCTGTTTCAACTCCTCGTCCGTGAGAGGTTTGTCGAAATGTATGCTGAAAGTGAATTGGTTTGTTTTGCAGTCCCATCCCACACCAAGCAAGGAGTAGAAGAACAAGTCGCTCTGCTCGACACGGTCGCCGTATGGTGTGAGAGTGTATTTGATAGTGTATGGATGAGGACCTTTTATATACTTGTCAGCCGAACCAATACGGATGGAGTACAATTCGTCAATCTCCTCTTCCGAAGTCTCCTCCGACACATCCACATTGTCCACATCCACATAGTATTGAAGCATCTTTGTCTCGCTGCCGTCTTGTTTCTCTGATACATCACGCTTCACCCATACCCATACTGGTATCTCACGGAAAATGCCTCGGCTCTCTTCTGTGAATACGGCGTCGATATTTTCCACCACGTCGTAGCTGCCATTTTCATGTACAGTCATGTCGAAGTGGTATTTTTCAAAATAATATCCAGGATCGTATGCATTTGCTATACCGATATTTATTACAAATGCAAGGAAGAATAGTATTGCCGATTTATACGTTTTTAATGCGTTCATTTTGTTTTGCTGATTTATTTGGGCTTTTACTTCTATGTTTTTAGACCACAAAGGTAATAACAAATATTCAAGGCATCAAGCATTTGGGGATGCTTCTTTGTTTTCTTGGCGTATTTGAACTTTTTCCGCTCATAAGTAAGTCTGAAGAGTATTGTTTTTTAACAATCAGTGGCCATTTTTATAGATAATCATCAATTTGCGGTCTTCTATCTTAGCCTGAAAACCTCTCTCTCTCTCCTGAGTTAGTGCTATGCTTTTCAATGTTTCACCAATAGAATATCGGTTTTCTGCCGCAGAGCCATATTTCTCCTCTAAAAGCAAAGCAAGAATACCCATGTTCATCCTCATGTTGATTTCTATCACAGGATGAATCTTGCCCTCGCTGGTCTTTATCATGTCGATGCCTACAGGGCCATGATAGCATGTTTCACCTAAATGCTCTTTGTGGTATTCTATGAGTGCATTCAGCAGTGTCTCGTCAACATCGATTCTGCGTTTCAATTCATTTTGGTTTTCTACCAGGTTATAGCCGTATGCGCCGTTCTCTGCAGCATAAAAGACAGAATAGCCGAGAAAATCTACCGAATGATTTTCATTTACATAAAACTCCATAGCGAAGTCGAGTGTCTTGCCTTCATGGAATTTGTCCACGACAAATCCCCCCTGTGTGTTTATGAATCCTCTCAGTTTGTGTTCCACCATGTCTTTGCTGAGCCCATGAGACGTAAACACGCCACGGCCTGACGATGACCATGGTGACTTGTATATCTGCGTGTCCTCTTGTGTTCTGTCTGATGTAGTATGCGTCATCGCACTTTCCACATTGGTGGCGAAGCGCATCTCCTTGCCGAGCAGGCGGCTGTCGTCAAAGTGCATCAGCAGTTTCTGGATGTAGTCACATGCATATTGTCTGCTTGACAGCATCCTCACTTCGTTTAGCCATTCGTCGCTCGGCAGATAAGCAGCATCGATGCCCATCTTTATGTATCTCTGCTTTGTTGCAAGACTCCATCCCCATGGTCCTGCAAATCTTGTGCTGTCCCACAGTTTTGAGAGGTCGCTCAACTCGCTTTCCATCTGCATGATTCGCTTCGGCGGAAAGTATTGGCGCACATTGGCTGCAAGTGCCATGTCGTTCGAGCAGTTGAAAATGCTTGGTAGTGTCTTGTTCATCTTGTTTCTGTTGTGATGCTGTTGTCAAAACACACAAAGTTACGAAAAACTTCTCATTTTCAAAGCTGTCACGCGTGGAAATCTATACTTTTTACCGAACAGAAATGCCATTTTGACTTGTTCAATATGTGCTTTCGATAATACTTTCGATGTTTTTGTTCGTTTTTTGATGGAAATTCATAACTTTGTTCGCAAATTTGTCAGTTAGCGTGATTTTAGATTTTGGATAGCCAGCCTGCATGAAAGAATTTTGCGATGGTGTTTTACGAAACTCACAGAAATGATAAGAACGCCAGCTGTGTATTAAAATTATAGATAAAAGCTGCTCAATGTTAGGAACAATAGTTAATACTACCACGATACTTATTGGAGGTGCATTTGGTGCAATAGTGCGCACAGGAATTGGTGAGAAGTACAAGAAGGTGCTTTTTAATGCCCTCGGCTTGTGCTGTCTTGTACTTGGAGTCAACGCTTCGCTGCCAAACATGGCAAAGAGTGAATACCCAGTGATGTTTATCATCAGTCTTGCCATTGGAGGCATTATAGGCACGAAACTCGATTTGTCGGGTAAGATTGACAAACTGAATGCCCGTCTTAATGCAAAGACAAAGAAAGAGACCAATGGTCTTCAAGGATTGGTGACAGGCTTGCTTCTCTACTGCATTGGCACCTTCAGCATTGTCGGCCCTGTACTTTCTGCCCTCTCTCCAACTCAAGGATGGGCGATAGGGGAGTCAGCCAACACATATCTTTACACTAACGCAACACTTGACCTTGTTACCTCTGCCGTGCTTGCAGCAAGCTATGGATGGATAATGCTTCTTGCAGCACCTGTGCTCTTCTGTTGGCAGGGCATGTTCTATGCTATCGCATATTTCTTTGGTGAGGCTATGCCTGAACCTATGCGCACCGAACTTTCCATTGTGGGTGGTGTGCTTATCGTCAGTTCTGGTCTTGGAATACTTGGCATTAAAGACTGCAAGACGGTAAACCTCCTTCCTTCACTCCTCGTGCCAGTAATATTCTATCTTGTCAAGAGTTTGTTTTAAACTCGTAATCCTCGTTCAAATTACGAAAGTATCTTTAACAACATCATAGTGCCTCGTAACTACTCAGCGATTTAATTTATAAACAAAGATTCAACCAAATTCCACCAAATTAGAGCCTTTGGCTCTTGGAATTCACATACAAGAACAACAAAATTGCTAAATTTTGGTTGAATTTGGTTGAATCTTTGTTAAAAAGGGCATTCGCAGAGTAGTTACAGTGCCTCGACTTCATGGATTGTTTCCACGCTTACTCCGAGAGCTTTGGCGATGACATCAACTGGAATGTTTTGTGAAAGCATTAGCTTAATGGAAGCAGTTAACTGTAATTGTTGTTCTGCAAGTTTGGAGTCCTTTTCTGCAAGCTGATTCTTCTGTTCGTCCAGCTGATTCTTCTGTTCGTCCAGCTGATTCTTTTGTTCGTCGAGTTGGCTCTTCTGCTCTGCAAGCATCTTATCACGCATGAGAATCTCTGTGTCTCGCTTCTCGATGGCGCTGAAATATTCATCCTCCACGTTCATGTCGTGGCGCAGCTTGCTGTCAGAGGCTGCCTCCTTCAGCTTGCGCAGTATGTAGAGAACCTCATCATTGTCAGAGTACTTGAACACAATATCGTAAATAGGGTTTGCAACTTGTAACATGGCTTTCTTCTTTTTAGGTTCTACTTATCTTCATTGCAAATGATATTCATAAAAGTCTAATCAACAAAACTTTATTACAAAAAAATTGGTGGTGAAATGATTTTTGTCACATTTGAGTATTCCGCTTTTCATGCATCCTCTATGCTGCGAGTCTGACTTTTGTGATATTGATGGTTTACTGTTAACATTGTATTTATGAACATGTACCCCACTTGACTGCTTTAAGTGCAGTAGTTAGTCCTTGATAGTCCAAATTTTCAAGAGACACCTTGCCTCTTGCATAGCTGCATGAATTGACTTTCTTGTCCCACGAAACGGATGCGAAAGTTTGAGGCCTTTTACATCCCAATAGACATGATGGACTTTGAAAAGGTTTGCCAGAAGAAACTTTTGCCAAATCCTTAGGAGACGGGGTGTTGCCATATCTTTGAGGTATGACTATTATCTGGTCAGCATTAATACTCTGAAGCATTCTGGCATAAACAAATTGTGCAACTTCTATCTTGTCTGCACCAACCAAAAGGTTAATGCCTGGCTTGATGTCTGTTTCTGCTAATTTCTGAACAAGTCTTTCAACTCTCAACACTTCCTCCTCATCTTGAGGTTGATGAATAGTGACGTGGATTTTGTCGGGCTTATGCAGCATAAGATTATTCCACGTCTTTATATGTTCCAACGGCAAGCCATTGGTTGTTACTGAAAGATAGCATTGTGGATAGAGCGCATCTATAATATCGAATATGCCTGGATACTCAAATGGCTCTCCACCGCCAAGTGACACAGCCTTTATGCCATGAGCAATACAGTCAGAAACAAACAGAATAACTTCTTCTGTTTTCCACATAGTATTACCATCCTTCCTGCTGTGATTATAACAAAAGGAGCATTCTTTTGAGCAATAGTTACTTAAATCAATGGATAACAGATCTATCATATCAAAGTGCTATATTCTTTTGCGATACCATTCTTAATTAGAAAATCCATCTCTTCTGTTGAAATCAGCTGCGGGTGATGCTTGCCTCTGAATGGCATTTGCGCCAATTCGTCAATGATAGCAGAATGCTTGAACAACTCCGACAAAGAGTAGAAAGGGTATTCCTCACTATTAATTTCTATTTTTTTATTTGTAAGTTTGAAAACATCGTTCATCACTTCGAAAGCCATGTCCGTTACGAGAATAACACGAGGTCTGATATCATTGATTATTGCTTCAATATACCCCTTTGATTCTTTCAGTATTTTTGACAGGCATTCTTGATTGATGTACTTAATCACATCATCTTGAAAGAGCAAACCTTTGTCAGCTATTCTATAAGGCAATTTTGATATATATGGTGTGGCGTATGAATTTTGAAAGACAATATTTGTTTCAATTTTCCAATTATAATCAGCTTCTTCCCTTGGGTCAAATATAATTAGAACTGTTGGTTTATCATTGATGTACATGTCGAATATATCACAGCATTGGGTTGTACATTTTTGTGTACAATGAAATTTTTCCTTCTCGGAACAATAATTAAAGAAAGGGTAATGACACATTCCTGATTTGGTATAGACTTCTGTCCCATCAGGAAGTGGTGATAGTTGGTAAGAGCAGCCATCTACTATATATGTATTATTGCAATACTCTTCACAAGGATAGTATTGGGCTATTTGAAAGGTATCCATATCCTTGAAACTTCCAGGAATCTTATGTAGTCTGTGCCTGAATCTTTCTGGAATCTGATCCATTTTCACTGGGTGCTTTGGTTGATGCATTTTCTTAGGCAAACAGCCTGTCCAATATGGCTGATGAAACATATAATATGGTGAATTTTCGAATTCTTTTTCGAAAATGACCTCGTCGTTTTTGAATTTGTCATTCATGTCAAGTTCTTGTAAACTATACACTTCGATGATAATGTTCTCGTCAAGCATCAATTTCAGAGAGCCACTGACGGGCTTTTCAAGATAATTGATGTCATGCGCACATTCATAGGCATCAAACTCATATAATCCTAATCCTTCTGACAAACAGAAAATACTTTCTGCATCAATATCTTCGTTTTTGCATAATTCAATAAAACGTTCCTTCTTTTCTTTGGCAATTCGTACGACACATTCATACCACATCTTTTCTTCTGATGGCTTATGTGGGTTACTCAATAAATCCAGTATTTGTTCGTTAGTAAGATTGAATTTGATAATCTTGCAATAACTATCCTCCCAATGCCCAAATTTCAAGTCATCGCTACTTGTTTGTTCAACTCCCCAAGGGACAGGACCATTTTCGTTATAATCCATGATTCCTACATTACCTTCGTCATCAACTATATACCATGCCGTTGACATAGAATGTGTTGCAGGATATTCTTTGTCAGTTCTCATAGCGTTTTTTCTTTTTCACCATTACTTAGTTTGTTGACCTCTTCTTTTGACAGTTTTTGCGGAGTTGAAGCAACCCTTTCTCCCACGGCGATATACATAAATTCTCCATTTGAGTCAGGTAGGTAATGATAGGATTGTCCTTTATATTCAAATCTTGGATTTTCCATAATAGAACAATCTGCAAACTCTGCAATTTGCAGTTTTCTTGTTTCTGCAAAAGACAAAGGCAACTTAGTGGCTTTCCTCTGTACATCAGGTGGCAGCTGCTCTATCTTTACAGGATGACAAGGAGTGTGAATCTTACTCATCCTAAGATTGTTAGAATAAGGTTGACCGTATATATAAAATGGGACTGATGTGAATGTTTTGTCCCATACAACATTCTGCGTTTCTTTGTCCCAAATGTCGTCAATTTCCCAAAAGCAAGAATAAATGTTGTAGAACCATTTGTTGTTCAGCATATTTTCAAACTCCTTTCCTCTGCCACGATCGTTCACAGCATAATAGTCGAGTTTCGGATTTAAACGAATTATAGCTCTGTGTCCAAATGCTTCTGTGTTGATTTTGTGCGCCCACTTGATAAAAGCTTCTTCTCTACATTTTTTGAGTTCTACCACAATAGGTCCATACTCTAAATCGTCTAAATCAACACGTTTTCCTAATAGCTCGTTAACCTGTTCTTCTGTATATGACGCTGTTGGTATGTTTCCTGTGTCATTAGCAGGTAGTTGAAGTATAAGTTCTGGAATATAGTTTTCTTCCAAACCGTGAGGGACAGGGCCATTTTCGTTGTAGTCCATAAGTGCAACATTGCCTTCTGCATCAACAGCGTACCATGTTGTTGACATTGAGTGTGTTGCAGGATATTCTTTATCTATCTTCATGTACGTTAACAAATTAGAAAATTATTGTAAGACAAAGATAAATGTTTAATGTGAGAGGAACAAATTTTATACGATAATTCACGTCTAATTTATAGCGATTCGTATTAACAGAAGGTTTCTCAAAAGTTTGTATTTGAATCATTTTTGACAGTTCTATTTTTTAGAAAGAACAAAAGCTCCAGATTATCTCTGAGATAATGCTGGAGCTGAAAAATCATATCTGTCCTTATCGAATCTTGATTATTGCTATTTTACTGCAGTAAGGAATAGCGTTGGTATAACTATTTCTGATTTAAAAGCTTATTGATAAGAGCAGACACATCTGAAATGTTTATTTGCTTGTCGTTATTCACATCTCCATTGTTAAAGAGAGGGATGTTCTTAAATGTTTTTGTTACAGTCTTGCTGCGATTTAAGCCCATGGCGGTAGCATATACTGATATCGTTAGATCACAAGAAGAGATAGTTGGTATGTCAAAAACACCATTAGAATCTATTGTTGTTGCTTCTTTTTGTGTGATAGAATAGTCACAATGATATTCGACATTTTCTGTTCCACAACTAAATATGATTTTATTGTTGCTATAACTAATAGAAGGTGTTTCTACTTCATGATATTCTGTCTTGTTAGTTACATCGCCATTGATTTCCAATGAACTTGCGCCAATAGTGCCATTGTAAGCAAGTGCCCAATTGTCGGCTGCTATCCAGTTACAAGTTGACTGGATAGTCTGGATACCGATAGTTACATCGCTGTCAGCATTTTCCTTAGCAAATACGAGAGAGAAGTGCTTTGGAGAGCCATTAGCAGACTTTATCTCGATAGCGCTCTTCTTACCATCAGCCTCTGAAGCGAAGAGATAAATACCGTTTGAAGCTGTCTCCCAGTAATCATCTGCCTCTGGATCATCAGCCTGGCTGCTCTGGAGGTTAGCGATAGCATCTACAGTAAGAGTGTAAACACCTGCAGGAAGCTTAGAGATAGTCTGTTCAATTGAACCGTCGCCGATTGGAGCGTTACCTGAACGCCAGCCTTCGATGAACTGGTCAACAGAAACTTCCTCGCCATTGTAAACATTATTATTCTGGAAACCAAGGTTTGAAACCTCAGCAAATTGATACTTCCAACCATCAGCATTTCCTGTAGAGAAGTCTGGGTTAATGATAACTGCTGTGAAGTCAACAGGTTCTTCATCTGAAGCACCTTCAGTAGAAGGGATGCGGAGAAGTTCAGCAACTTCCTTCATATGTTCTGTGAGTTCGTTCAATTCGACAGTAGAAAGTGCCTTGTAACCATAGATCTTGTCAGAAATCTTAACATAAGCAGCCAAAGCCTCTGCACCAGGATTGCCCTCAAGAGCTGCATTGATTTCTTCCTCAACAGCCTTGAATGCGTTAACAGCAGCTACATTCTCCTTAGCAGCAACCATAGCAGCATTTACATCAGAGAGAGACTGATACATTGCATCAACATCCTGAGCAGCAACAGCATTCTTAGCATCTGCAATTGGAGCAACAGCTACAGTCTTAGCTGGTGTTGTCATGTTGTCAACATTGTCAGCAGAGTAATTCTCAAGTCTTTCGATATACTGTCGTAAGAGGTCAAGGATAACGTCCTTAGGCTTTCCTTCGTATGTGAGAGTGAAGTTGCTCCAGAGAGCCCACTGGTGAGTTGAAGTTGTGTTGCGGATACCAAGACGCATCTTGCCACCTTCTACCAAGCCGTAAACTTTAGCCTGATAACGGTTTGCAGAGAATGCTACAGAAGCACCTTCCATACCGTTTGGAACGAGATAAGTTGTTCCTGAAATATCAACCTGGCTATCTGTATTGTTTGCTGGTGAGTTATGACCGCAAGGCACCATAGTACCATCAGCCTGCTCTACCAAGAATACAGGGTTAGTAGTCCATCCTCCGTTTTCAGAAGCATCCAAGTAGCAATTGAATCCATCGATAGCGTTGTCATCATTCTTGACCATCTGCTCTGGTGAATAGAGATCCTGGAGAGTTGTTGCGAACTCGTTCATGTAGATTTCAGCAGCAACCTCTGTCTCACCATCATCGAGACGGCAGAAACCGTTCAAGCTGAGTGAGTAGATACCATCTGGCACACCGTCAATTTCCTGGAACACATCAAATGTTGCATGCCAAGACTCTGCTACAGGGAAGTTGTGGAGACCACCACGAGCTGTGTAGTTGCCACACTTGCCAGTCTTACCGTCTGTTACAGTCCAACCTGCACCGTTAGGATCAGTGAACTTAGGGTTAACGAGCATTATATCTGTACAGTCAGCACCATCAGTGATTGAGTGAGAGATAGCAGAAGCGTAAAGCTCATCTACCTTCTTGATATATTCTTCAATCTCCTCTGTTGTGAGTGAGCGGTCACCGTCGTTGATTACTACTGGGTTTGGAGTTGGGTAGTTGTCGATTTTGTCCTCAGACTGCATGAAGTCAGAGAAGTCATCCCACTCAGCACCTGCGAGATCCTGCTTTTCAGATACAGCCTTCACCCATGCCTTGATGCTTTCCTTCAATTTGTTGTAAGCAGCAATATTTGCATCGAGAGCAGACTTTGCTGCATCAGCGGCTGCCGCTTTTGCTTTGATGTCTTCAGCAGACTGAGCTGCGTTGAATGCATCAACAGCGTTATTATAAGCAGCGATAACATCAGCGTTAGCATCTACGCCTTCTGCCTTTTTAAAATTATAAGAATCCTTGATGAGCTTTTCTGCGTTAGCCTGGCAATTCTCATTGCCGTAGTACTTGAGAGATGTATCCTTGAATGCCATCCAGTTGAATGTAGCGTCCTTGATGTCGAAACCGAATTCGATGTCGCCAGACTCTTCAACGATAGCGATGATATGGAACTTGTTCTTGCTCCAAAGCACACACTTGCCGCTTGACTTGTACATTTCAACCTGCTCAGCAAGAGTTACACTCTTATCACCGAAGTACATGTTACATCCTGTAATAGCGTCAACATCGCCCTTCTCGTTGTAGAGACGTACGTTTGCCTCAAACTTATAAAGACCAGGAGCAGCATTCTTGAGAACCTGGAAAATCTTCTGGTCAGAAAGGATAGAGCCGTTAGCCACCCAGTCCTCACAGAATGGAGTTACCATGTCTGTACCGTCAGCACCGCCGTTAGCCTCTGTTGACCATGTATTTGTGTGCCATGTACCAACCTTCTTGTCGTCAGCAAACTCCTGAGTCCAAGGAGCGACATCAGATCCATTACCGATTACAGAAGAGTAATCGATTGGAGATTCAAATGTTGCCTGAGTAGCAAGATAATTATTAACAATCTCCTTAATCTGTCCAGATGCAGCTGTCAATTCTTCTGCTGTTGAATTCACATTATTATAAACTGCAATAGGAGCAGAAAAATCAAGATATGGATATGTTGCCTTAGCTTCTTCCAAAGCCTTATGGAATGCTATAGCAGCATCACAAATTGCACCAGCAGCATTAAGTTCTTCAACAGTTGAAGATGTATTCTGATATACCTTATTGATGTTAGCAAGGCCGAATGCTCCGTCCTCAGCCTTCACAGCATCAATCTTTCCCAGAAGGTTAACTGATGCAAGATACACCTCTACCTGTGGCTTGAGAGCCTCATACTCTTCTTCATCGACGAATACCCATTCATCATAGAACTTGCCAGAAATACTTGGAGTTGTCTCGCCATCTACTTCGTAAACATCTTCTTGGTCATTGATGTAACAACGAGTATTGCCTTTGAGACCTCTATAAATTTCAGCCACACCTAAAGTGTATGGTCCAGTAATTGTTGAGTTAGAGATCTTGTAGCTGCCATTAGCCTGCTTCTGAATCTGCCAAGCGTCTGTACCTGGGTAAGTACTATTTGCTACAGCATTTGCAGCATCAACCCACATAGCATCAAAGTTGTTGCAAGATACGTAGAGCCATGCATTCTTTGCTGCTGGATAGCAAGCGAAATTATAAGCCTCGCCATCCAAAGAAACAAACTTGATAGGATCAGCAGTTGTAGAAACAGAAGCACGTGTGCCCCAATCGTTTCCTCCGGCAAAAAATCCTCCAGCCTCTTTATTATAAAGATACTGAGAAGTTTCATCATCTGTTGCCATTTCCTGAACCTTTGAAGGCACAGGAGCAGTCCATTGTGCAAACACAGCAGCATTTGACACAAGGGCAGCAATAAGAAGTAAAGATTTCTTCATAATTATTAGTTAAAAGTTATAAATTGGTTAATAAATTTAACCTATTGTCGGAATTAAATACGTATTAATAAAAAGTAAAAAGCTGATTTTGTATATACCAAGATAGTGCATTGCCTTTACAATACAAAAATTAAGTAACCTATTGGTGACGAACTGGGCGTACGGAATACCCATAGGATCGGTAATAGCCACTCCAGTTAACGCGACTCGAATAGAAGTCGAGATAAAATGCACAGTCAGGACTACTTTCGATGAGTGAGTTTGACCAGTAATAGCCGCGTGAACCCTCAACGCTGAGGGAGCTGTTATCGCGATAGCCGGCTGCAGGAAGGAAAATGTACTTTCCATTCACACCAGTTACTTTATATCCATTTACACCTTTCAGTTCTGTCCAGCCCCAGATGCAGTTATTTCTAAGTTCGTCCTGCTCTGCCTTTGTTGGCATACGCCAGTCGCCGCCCCATAATACATGAGCGACATCGTCATCAGGTTCAAGTTTTGTCTTGTCATCGTAGAACTTTTTGTAGCCATTATCAGACGATTTTGATTGTGGGTTGTATTTTGTGTAGCCTTTGGTTATAATATAAAATCCATCAGCATCTTGTTCTGTGCTTGATGCATAGTATTTGTATGTCGATAGGTTGTAATTTGTCTTTGTTTCTGTTTCTCCCCATGCATAATAGTCGCCAAATTCCTCTGGTGAGTTTGCACCTACATTGCATGTCGCCCAAAGGGTTCCAGATGGAAGGCCAAGGTCAACATATTCGTGAGTGTCAAAAATTTTCCCCTCTTCAAATCCTCCAACGCCAAGCTTTGTCTCAATAGCATTGAGACGTGCATCAATGCTTTTAAGCACAGAGTTCAAGGTTTCTGCATCAACAACCTGGCGGTTGTCAGCTGTTTTGCCAAGTACCTTCTCAACTGTGGAAGATATATCACCGATATTAACGGAACCATTACCATCAACATCGTAGGTAGATGTTGTTTTCAACTGCGCACTACAAAAGACGGAAATGCAGAGCGCAGGCAATGTGATGATTGTCTTTTTCATAATTGAGTGGTATAAGTGTAACTGTTTCATACCCAATATAATCGCCTATTTACCCCCCAAGATTCAGCATTAGATTTTTAAAACAAAAAAGGCGGGGAGTCTTGTCCTTACCCACCTTACACCTGGTATCGCCAAACACCATCACTGAAATGAATATGAAACAATCTACCCGCACCGTATATGCAGCTGCAATACGGTGCGGACCGTATGCATACAGATACACGAGACGGGCGAACCATTGTCTCTATCCTCCAGCTTGTGAAATTGGCGATTTCGGTGCAAAGGATAAAGCGTGGAACGCCTTAATTTCTCTCGATTTCTCCCGAGAGACAATGCAAAAATAGAGAATATTTGTTATTTGGCAAAGAAAATAATAGTTTTTTTTATATTAGTATCTGCAAGTTTCGCTTTACTTGTTATGTGGTCAAAGGGAAATTATAGAGAAGTAGAAAGGTGGTGAAAGAAGAAAGGTACGCAAATAAGAAAGTAATCAAAATTATTTTTATATTTATCAAGAACCGTCAGCTCGGCGTAGCCAATTTAGTGAACCTCGAAGCACGGCACGGCCAAACATGTCTTTGCTGTGTGTTACACATGTAACACACAGCATGTTACGCTTGTAACACACAGCGTGTTACACTTGTAACATAGGGCGTGTTACAAATGTTACATGCTTTTACAAAATAAAACCCCGAAAGTTTCGCTTTCGGGGTTCATATTTAATTTGTGTTTTCTATATGTGCTTTGTAAATCAAAGTAAGAGGTGTTATTTCACAAAAATCTTCTTTCCGTCACGAATGTAAATGCCGCGTGATGGGTTTTTGACAGCATGGCCAGAAAGGTCGTAGTATGTGCCTGATGTGGTGACGGAGTTGTCGTTGACATTGTCTATTTTCGTCATGTCCTCCTTGGTGTATGAGCCGTAGTAATAGAGTCGGAAGTTGGTGAAGATGCTCCAATATGCCGATGCTGTGTTGCTTGTGCTCTTTATGCCCACCTTGATTGCTGACGAAGAAGCGGAATTGACAATCACGCTGTTATCGTACCATCCGTTTGCAAACCATTTTGATGCTGCCTCCATATTGTCAGGAATATACAGGTTGTTCTGATGGTAGGTCGTTCCACCAAGAGACTTAGGCTGTGCATCTGCCCATATATTTTTGACTTTCTGTAGAGTAGCTTTGATGTACAGGTTGGTTGTGACATTGTCTATGCCGCTTTGTCCGTAAGTAACTTCCCTTGAGCCTGGTCGCTGGAAGGCGTTGACGCGCACTTCGTATGTGCCGATAGGCAGTTTCAGTTTTGTTGTCTGAGACATGTCAAAGTTAGACTGGAAGAACTCAACGCATGAGAAGTTTACTGTGCCAGAAGTGCTCCATCCATTTGTGCCGTCCTTGAAGTTTGGATTGACAAGCATGAATGTGAGGTCGAATGGTTTGGCAATGTCATCAGGTGTTGCAGCTGCAAGGAAGTCAACAAGCGCAGTTTCTATGTCAGAGATTGCTGCACTTACTTCTGCTGGTGACTGATATGAATCTTTGCTGGCTTCAGCAGACTGTATGGCATTCTCAAAAGCAGTCTTTATTGATGCGAGATCAGTCATTTCTGATGAAGCGTGATGAGGAGTGGCAAGCAGAGACTTGGCGTTTGAAATGAGCTCTTCGAGTTCAGCAGTCTTAGCTTTTGTCGCTTCTGTCTCAAACTCCGAAATCTCGTCTGCTGTGAGGAAAATCCATCGTTGTGTTTCTGCATTGTTGGAAGCATCGTAGTTGGCTGTGGAAGTGCTATAATAGCCCGCCTTGTTGTAAGAAGCTGTGGCAAGAACCTTGGCCTTATCTTTGATGAGCCAGTAGCTTGTGCCCTTGTACTTGCCTATTGCTACATCTTCGCGTGATGGCATGAGGTGGAAATTCTGGTTTGTGCCAGGAGTTGTGGCAGATGCGCCTTTGATGCTTGAGCTTGAATATGTTATGTATTTACCTGTGCCCACATTGCGGAATATGTAGTTGCTTGTTGCTGGGTTGTAAGTGATGTTCCATGCGTAGTTGTCATCTTTCAAAGCCTCTTCTGCTGATGCTTCAACATTACGTAAAGTGCCAGTAGCGGTAAGTGTGAGGTAGCTTGTGAGCGAACCTCCGGCTGCAGATTCGCTTTTGATGTAATACTTGGTATTGTCATCTTGCTGGAATACATACGCTGGCATAGCAAAACCTGCTTGGCTGCTGCAGATGAGTCCATCCTGATGCATGGCGTGAGTGATTAAGATGTTCGCAAAATATAGAGCATGGTTGGATGGCTGATAGCTGTCTTCATGAGCTCCGTTGATGCCGTAAGGCCACATGTGTGTGCCATCGCCAGTCATTGTGGATGTCGTGTTGTTGTCGAAGAAGCGAACCATCTGAGTGGCGCGAGGGCCAAGCCAAAGACCTCTTGACACGCTGCCGCGGAGGTTTGCGTTGTTATACCATTCGTTTGTTGTTCCAACGCCCACACCGTGATTTGTTTCATGAAGAATCGTGCCTGTCTGCTGATAAGCCTCCTTCTGGCTCACACGCATCCATCCTCCATACGAACAGTCGGCTGTGCCGTCGCCAGCGCCAGCTCCATACACATAATGTACATTGAGGTAGAAACCAGGGATATAGCTGAGTGCGTTGTACATCCATATACATTCTGCGCAAGCGCTGTTGATGCGAGCATTCTGGTTGGCATCGCCAGCAAAGTCATAGCCATAGTTCATCACGCCCTTGCGAAGTGTTGCAATCTTCACCACATCGCCGTATGCAACCTGATAGCCATTTGTCATGGCGTATGCGCGAACATAATATATTGTAGAAGGCTTCAATCCGCGCATCACATAGATACTGCCGTTGTTGTCGAATGTCTCTGTTGTTTTCTCGTCGAAGATAGTCGGGTTTGGTTCTGTGCTCCAGCAGAACCCCTTCTCCTTGCATGTGCCGCTGATAGTGCTTCTGCCGAGTGCGATAGTGGTGCCTGTAGGCACGAAAGCCCCTGTTGTCACCTTTGGAGCAGCGCCTGTAGGATTGGCAAGATGCTCCTTGAGTTCAGCAAGCTCCTTGTCAATGCGAGTCTGTTCAGCAGCTATGCTGTCGGCATTCTCGCCATTATAGAAAAGGCGGAAGTTGTCCACGCACACCCAGTTGCCGTTACAGCTGCTGAGTTTTACGCCGATGTCTGCCTTGCCATTCACCACGGTGAATACAATCGAATAGTCGCGGCTTTCGCTGATTTCCACCTGCTCCGCTCCTGCATATACGAAAGCACCTGTGCAAGTCTTGCTTGTGTTTGCCTGAGAGATGTTTTGGGCAGCAACAACAAGAGTGTAAGTGCCAGTAGGTAGGTCGCGAAGTGTCTGCGACATACCAGCGTTGCTGCCAAGAGTCTTGCTCTTTTCTACCCACTTCTCCATATACACTTCTCCGTTCTTTCTGTCGAAGTTGCTGGCTATGTTGTATGTGAACTTTCCTGGATTTGTCCATGCTGCAAATCGAGCTCCAAAGTCGGGGTTCTCGATGTATTTGCTTGTGACATTTGTTTGTGCAGAAATTGCACCTGCCATCATGATAAAGCCTGATAGCAGTAATGACTTGATTTTTCTCATGTTAGTTGTTGTATAGTTGTAGTTAGTTTTTCAATTCTTGTAGATGCTTTCTCAGTGGAAGCATTATTTAGAATTGTAAAGTGCTACAGAATAAGATCCGTCCCAAGCACCATAGGAAATGGATTTCACTCCATTGCGAGTCACACTTGGGTAGCTGCTGCGCCCCGGCTTCTTTGTTACCTGTATGACACCTGTCTCGCCAGCTCGAAGAATGCCAGCATGTACACAAACGGTAGCTAAGTCTGAGTCATCGGTATAGACACCGTCACCCCATATACGGCCATTTGTTCGTCCAGTTACAGTATATACGCCATTGTTAGGAAGGGTGGATTTTCGGTATTCCTTCAAGTTGGTAGGCCCCTGAGGTGCATTGACACTAGCATTGCGCTGCGAAGTCGTGCTTTGACTTTGCTTGTTTGTAGTGGTGTTGGATGTCGAAGTGTTAGAATTGTAAAGTGCTACAGAATAAGATCCGTCCCATGCACCATAGGAGATGGATTTCACTCCATTGCGAGACACGCTTGGATAGCTGCTGCGCCCCGGCTTCTTTGTGACCTGTATGATACCAGTCTCGCCAGCTCGAAGAATGCCAGCATGTACACAAACGGTAGCTAAGTCTGAGTCATCGGTATAGACACCGTCACCCCATATACGGCCATTTGTTCGTCCAGTTACAGTATATACGCCATTGTTAGGAAGGGTGGATTTTCGGTAGTCAGCCACCTTTATAGGCGATTGTGAAAAACCGATTATAGCAACAAAGAAAAATAAAAGAAAAGACAAAATTTTTTTCATAACAATAGAGCTTGTGACCTTTAATTAATACTTGCAACACTATGGTATCTAAAGTGTAAATTGGTGAACAATAAAGCGTTGCTCAAAAATATGTTGTGCCAATTTTTTCACATGTCTTAGTGTTGCAATTAGAAAACATGCAAAAAAAATGTATGACGTTGCTAAGGTACAAATTAAATTTGAAACAATAGCAACCTTCAGTGGATTTTTTGTTTTACACATAGTTAGAGATGCACTTGAGGTCAGCACAATGACTTACATTGCTCTCTTTACGGAGTTCAATATGATAATAAGTTGTAAGAACAAAACATTCCTCGACCGTCTTTGTTCAATACGTAAAGTGGCGGCTGTGCTGTAGCTATGTAATGCTGGAAGCTTTGACTCTGCCCATGTCCGAGTGCTTTTATGTGAATAAAGCCTTGAAGAGTGGAGTTAGGGTGTTTGTATTGCATCTGCAATAATTTACAAAAATCGTAACAAATAACAAGACGGTGCTTGCATGGACCAAACTGGTCGTACAAACACCGTCTTACATTTTTTATCATCTTACGTGTGGAACTCTCGTGTGTTGTTAGTCTTCTTTCATGAAGAAAGAACCACAAGGCATAGGCATTTCACAAGCGCAGAAATCATTATAGCGTGAACGTGCCTTCCTCTCCTTCTCGAACATCTTTCTTGTGTTCTCTTCATCTTCACAAAATTCGAGATGATTGTCGATTGAGAAAGCCTTTGCCATACCTTCTACGTCAAGGTTGTCTGTGCCAATGAGAGTGAATGTCCATCCTAATTTTTTCTGCTTCTCGATAAGATTCTTGACCATAGCAAGGTCGTATTCTCTTGAGCAGTTTTCTTCTCCGTCAGTGATGATTGTCACAAGCACATTGTCGTCAATCCCCGCCTGTGCGTTAAGCTTTGCTACCCCCTTGCCTATAGCGTCATAGAGAGGAGTTGCGCCTGATGGCTGGTAGTCGCGCATAGTTAGTGGATTGGCATTGGTAGCGAGGGCGTTGTCGTAGTGCATTTTGAAGTGGTTGCTGTCGAATGAGATGAGTGTGATGTGCTGCTCCATCTCAGGATATTTTTTCTGCATCTGCTGGCAAGTGTTGATGGTTTCGTTGATGCCTGCTAATGCTTCATGATGGATGATGCTCATGCTGCCTGATTCGTCAACGATGATGAGGTTGAAAACTCTCTTTGCTGTCTTGTCGTTTTGATTTTCCATAATTTGCTTCTCCTTTAATTTTTTATTATTGAATACATGTTAATTCCCTCGATTGATGGTATTTTTGAGTTCTTTTGTTTATTAAGAAGAAAGTTTTTGTAAAAAATTAAGTTAGGTGTGAAAAAAAATAACATTTTCTTCAAAAAAAATTAACTTTGCAAAAAGTAATGATCTTCTACTTACTTAATAGATAGTGTAATAATATGTTTGAACGTCAATATTCCGATTATAGAATCATCAGAGGGTTACAATCCTTTGATGTGGAAATAACAAAAAAATATTTCTATGGATTCTGCCGCAAGGCGTATGCTGTGTTTGACTACAAGTATCAGCTCAGCCGCAAAGTAGGCCTTGATTTCTATTCGCTTGCTCACGAATATTATATACAGTTGCTCACTCATGGTTTTCACCAGCTTGAAGACCGACCAGAACACATGAAGCTTAGCACATGGATGATGGGCGGATTTAAGTTTGTGGTGCTTGATGCGCTGAAGGCGTTCAACAAGGAATTTGAGTCTTTGAGTGAGGCTTGTTCGGATGAGGTGCTCGATTATATTCGTTCTGACGAATATGACAAAGATATGCTTTTCGATGTGGCAGAAGCTGTGGGTGCTTACTATGCTGACCGTGTTATGGCAGAGATCGCTCACATGATAATCTATTTGGGTTATAAGCAGAAAGATGTGGCAGAAAAACTTGGCATGACTCCGTCGGCAGTCAATCAGCGTTACAAGAGGATGATGGATGACGTTGTCACTCCGTTTGTGGTGGAGCATTATGGTGGAGGTTTGTTTGGAAGTATTTATGCTGTTGATGAAATGATGGGTGCAATGGTTGAAGAAGAAAAGTGTATGGCGAGAAATATGTATATTGAGAGAGAGAGGAATGAGGATAGAATGTCAAAACCTTGTGTAATCGGAAATCTGCTTAAAAGTGTCAGCAATAATATTAACACATTCTTTAAAAAAGATAAAGGCGAGGAAAATGTTATGGAACAAATAACAAGTCAGGGAGAAATATCAAAAGACAATAAAGGAAATATGGAAAATACAAGAATCACTTCACGATTTATCAGGTCGCTGGGGCCAAATGAGATATTTGTGTTTGGCTCAAATCTTCATGGTATGCACGCTGGTGGGGCAGCCCGCACAGCGTATCTCAATTTTGGTGCAGAGATGGGCAATGGTGTTGGCATTCAGGGCAGGTCATACGCTATCCCTACCATGCAAGGCGGCACAGACACCATTAAGCCTTATGTGGATGACTTCATCAAGTATGCTAAGCAGCATCCGTCGCTGACATTCCTTGTCACTCCTATTGGATGCGGCATTGCAGGTTTTGAACCAAAGGACATCGCCCCTTTGTTTGTTGAGGCTAAAGATGTAGTGAACATACATCTGCCAAAAGAGTTTTGGGAAATTTTAGAAAAGTAATGTTGCAGCAAATATCAATATCTTCTTCTGTGTCGTTTGTGTTTTCTGAGTATCTGTCGATACTTGGGATGGATGACCTTGAACTTGTGATTTCTCCTGATGAGATTCCTGACGCATGGGGATTCTGCCGCAAGGGGAGGTCAAAAACGATGTTCGCTATCGAACGTGTGGGTGGCGAGTATGTGCTTTCGATGGATTGTCTTGCTTCGTACGACGATTATCGTCTTTTCCCTTATCTTGCTGATTGCCTCAGCTGCTATCTTGCAGGCTGTCCTTACGAACGGGATGGAAAGAGTGCTTTTGCCATCTTTGATGAGGAGTGGATAGAGGAGAGCATAGGGGAGGAGATTGCTTATGTGAAATGTATGCTGGCATTAGGCGTCAAATATTACATCGAACTCCCTGTTTCAGAGTCTTTCCCTTATTTGAATACCGAAGTATTGCGTCGTTTTGGAGTGTCATGTCATTCTTCGACACCACGAATATACGGATATACCCAGTATCTGATGAGCCATGATTTGCTTCCGTGCGATCCGGAGAGGGAAGAGCAGGACATTGATGAGGATTTGTATGTTGATGTGCCTCAGCATGAGTCGATAGGTACGGTACGCTCGTGGCAGACTGATGGAGCAGAGACTACAGAGAGCTATTCGGCTGACGATGTGGCAATACTTCTTGAACTTGCTGAAGGGCATAAGCGAGGTGACAAGATAGAAGGAGTGGTGCTTAATGATATAGGCACAATCTTTGAGAATGGCATAGGCGTGGAGCGTGATGTTGATGAGGCTGTATTCTGGTATCGCCAGGCAATAAGACATGGCGACACTCTATACGCACCAACAAGTCTTGGTGATATCTATCGCCGTGGATACGACAATCATGCACCAGACCTTTCGCTTGCTCTCGAAGCATATCGCGTGTCCACCGACCCCTATGCTTGGTATCGCATAGGGCAGTCGTATGAGGAGGGGTGGATAGATGCCCCCAATATAGACAAAGCAATGTTTTACTATCGTCGTGCTGCAGATGTGGGCCATCACTTGGCGCTGAGACGCTTAGAGTGTGAAGATGATGAGTGATGCTGCTTGAACTGTGTTTTGGAATCGTAGTAATTACCCAGCCTTTTTATCAATAATCCTCTTTATTATCATGATTGACAAAATAGAGCATGTAAGCATGAGGAATCCTGATGCAACGGTGCCCATCCATCCGTAGAGGCTCCAAAGAGTGCCGGCAAGGAATGTGCCCAATGAACCGCCAATGAAGTAGGTCACCATATAGATTGTGTTCATGCGTGATGACGCTTCGGGGCATAGCTTCATTGTTGCGCTTTGGTTGCTCAGCTGGATGCATTGCATGCCGATGTCGATGACTATGATGCTGATTATTATGCCTGTGTATGTGTCATGAAACAAACCAAGTATTCCCCATGCGAGCATTTGCAGGCAGAGACCCACAGCATTGATACGTTCGATGCCATAGCGAGGCACATATTTGCCCACATTGGATGCTGTCAATGCTCCTGCTATGCCGCAGATTCCAAGCAACCCAACCATGTCGCTCCCAACAAAGAATGGGGCTTCCTTCATGCGGAAAGCCAGGCATCCCCATAGGCCAAGGAAAGAGCCAAAGGCAAATGCAGAGCGGATGGAGTAGAGCAAAGACTGCGGATGCTGGACGGCAAGCTTGCGTATGCTTGCCATGAGTTTCATGAACTTGCCATTATAGGTGGGTGTGACATTAGGAAAGTAGCGTATGACGGCAAGGGCGCTTGTGAAGATGAGGATGGCAGCAATGGCATACATCATTCTCCATCCGAAGATGTGGCCTACATAGCCACTCACCACTCGCGAGCCAAGGATGCCGACAAGCAAGCCAGAGAGTATCATGCCCACCTTGCGCTCCTTCTCCCCAGGCTTGGAGTAGAGAGAGGCGAAAGGCATGAAAACTTGCGGCGTGACAGAGAAGAATCCTGTCACGAAAGAGCCAGCAAGGAGCATCCACACGTTTTGAGCGAAAAAGATGCTCATGAGCGAGACGATGAGTACGCCGAAGCTTGTGAGGATGGTGGTGCGTCGGTTGTACATGTCGCCCATCGGTATGATGAACAGCAGACCAAAGGCGTAGCCGACTTGCGTGAATACAGGCATCAGATTCACTTCAAATTCTGATATGCCAATATCCTCACGAATCATGTTCAGCAATGGCTGGCAGTAGTATAGGTTTGCAACCGACACTCCTGCCATAACTGACAGCATCCACATTAGGGCTGTAGGTATGCCTTCGTGTGGTTTTATTGTTGTTGTTTTGTTCATAAGCATATTGAATACCTGCTTAGGGGGCACCTGCGAAAACTATGATCACCTGCTTATTTCCGTGAATCGTGGGAATTTGTCTCCATTGCGTTCGATGGTTTCGAAGAACATCTTTTCGGGGCGAACCCAGAATGCTTCTTCTCCGTAGAGAGCTTGGTAAACAACCATTCGTTCTTGGGTTTCGGAGTCAAACGCCGTTTGCACAAAGCGGTACATGCCCCCTTTGAAGTGCTTGAAGAATCGTTCTTCTTTTTGTGGGTAGTTCAAGAGCATCTTTTCTGCCAGAGGCACATACCATTCCTTCACCTCGTCGCTTGTCGGAGTGTGATTTCCTGGGAAATGTGTGGCATTGTTGTAATGTTCGAGAAACAATGGTTCGTAGTGTGCCAGAGTGTCCTTTTCTCCAAACACACCCCACACACGTTCTTTGTAATATGGGTTGCAATAGTTGAATTGCTGGAGTTCGAGTTCTGCAAATTCGTTAATGAGGTTTTCGTCAATCACAAAAGTCTGCTTCCCGTCCGCACGAGGTGCTTTGTACTGATGCTCGCCGATTCGGTCTTTGAGAAACTTTGTCATCTCGAAATGAGGATTGCCGAGCAAGGCTGGCACTCCAACGACAGGAGAGAGCATCTGAGCGTAAAATGCGCCACAGCTGTTTCCAATCAACAAGTCGGGCTTATGCTTGTCTATGATTCTGCGTATGGTGGCAATAGCGTCTTTTGGATGCAGGGGTAGGTCGGGAGTCAGAACGATTGCTCTGCCCTCGAAGGCTTCTTTCAATGCCAAAGCTGGCGCGCAACTGCCGCTGGCGAAGAATCCATGAAGAAAAATTATTGTTTTCATTCTTTTGTCATAGTTATTTGCTGAATTTCAGTATCCGGCTTCTGATGCTCTTTACGGCTGGCTTATAGTGTTCTATCTCCATTGCTTCGAGTGTGCTGATGAGTTCCTTCTTCAGTTCGGGGTAGAAAGAGCACATTTTGTAGGCGAGCTTTATTGCCAAGGATTGAATGCCAGGGTATTCTGCTAAATCCACAGCATGTTCAAGGCAGAAGTCGAGGAAGTCTGTGCGGATGTCATCTTTGTTTATCTTGAGCCTGTCGATAATATTCATGCTCAGTCGCCTTACAGATGAATTTTCTGTACTCATTGCCAGGTCAATAAACTTGTCGATGATGGACTGGAACTGTGATAATTCCTTGTCTGTTGCTTTTGTCAACACCCATAGCGCATTGCGAGCCACTTTGTCGTCATCGTGCATATATGTCAATGCAAATTCAACGAAGCTGTCTGATGCCTTTACGTCGTTGTATATGGCCATGGCGTCTTCCTCTCCGTGCAATAGTGATAAATCCTCTCTCTTGTTATGCATGCTGTATGTTTGTCTTTATTCTTATGTATGTCTCTATGCCCACACGAAATTGTCTTTTCCTGCAGCCGCCTCAAAGTGATACTTAGCAATGCCCAAATCCATCTTTGTGTAGCCTATCATGGAGAATGTTGTCGATGCCTTCACAACGGCTTTTCCCTCTTTCTTCTCGTTTAGCAGCTCAAAAAAGAACTTCTGCTGGTTGACGGCTGTTGGTGCGAGGAGCGCTGCTTCAATACCCTTGTTGAACCATTCGGGTGTGAGTTCACTGGCGTTGCTCACTTCCTCTCGACTCTTTATCTTGTGCTTCCTGTATTTGTCTTCGCCATAGCCGAGTGCAATGACGCATGCCAGCTTTTCGTCCTTCTCGATCTTGAAAGCATTGCTGACCTTACGATATGATAGCCCCACCCAGCATGTGTTGAGCCCAAGAGTCTGTGCTAAGAGTACGAGTCTCTCTCCATAGTAGCCAATCCGCTCATCCAAATCAGCGCTTTTTTTTCCTGCCATGACGAAATAATTCTCTACGCCAGAGAATACGCCGTACGACATAATTCCTGTGAATGCCTTGCGCTCGTTCAGTACCAGCTGTATGTGCAGGTTGCCTTGCTTGTTGCATTCGTCAATGTTCTGCTGGAGTACTTCTATCATCTCCTCCGTTAGCGGCAGATGTTTGTAGTTTCTTACGCTGTGTCTTGCCTTTATTGCTTCGTCTATTAACATTATTTATTTAGTTTGTTATTGTTAATTACTATTCAGCTTTAAACAAGGATTGGCTTACGCCGAGCTTCGGTTCAACCAAATTCTTGCAATCAGACAACCTTGTGATGAAAATTCAAAGAGCCAAGGCTCTAATTTGGATGAATTTGGTTGAATCGTTGTTTATAAATCAAATCGCAAAGTAGTTACTATTGTCATTTGTTGTCTTAGCTTCCTTCTGCCTTATAGGTTGCCAGCGGCAATTAAGAGAGTTTTTGATCAACCAGATTCACCCAGTCGATGGAAGGTCTTTCGATGACCTTGCCGTCTTTTGTCTTTGTGACTTGTGCTTTGATGGTGTGAAATCCGAGTGCTGATGCAGCGTCGATATTGGGCTGAGAATCATCGATGAACAGACATTCGGATGCTTCTGCATTAATTTCGCTCAATAGGGTGGTGTAGATGACATCATTGGGTTTTGCGAGGTGCATCTCCTGTGAAAGGAAAGTGCGGTGGAAATAGCGTGTGACATCTTCGTATGAGCCGAAACAGCGAGCTACGATGTCCTGCCAATGTTCATCGTTGGTGTTGGACAGCATATAGATGTTATAGCCTTTCTGACGAAGTTCGTAAACCTTGTCGAGGCGGTATTGCGGTATTGTGAGGCAGCAGGTGTTCCATGCGTCTTTGAGCTGCTTCATGGTGGTGCCAGGAAGGGCATAGCGCTGCATGCCGAGGAAGAAATCGTCGGTGGAGATATCCCCCGTCTGGTATAGATTCATGGCGCCTGTTGCTACCATGCCCTCGCATAGTACGGCGTTCTTCTGCGTGGAGCCAGAGGTGGAATTTTTATTTGACTCGGTAAGCTTGTTCAAGTCCAATCCGAGAGATTTGAAACGAGTGATGCAATATGGCATATCGAGGTCGAGAAGTACGCCTCCAAGGTCGAAAATTATGTTCTTTATCATTTATTTGTGGATTTTGTGTGCAAAGGTAGTAAAAAAGTTATACCTTTGTAGTTGTCTTTTACGATAAAATGAAAAGGAGGCTTGGCAGTCAGCATGATTGTATGAGTCTTGTATGTGAAATTGAACATAACTATATATTGAATAAATGGAACCAACAGCAATATTGCTTCTCCATTGTCCCGACAAGTTGGGCATCATCACGGAGATAACAAAATTTATTACAGACAATAACGGAAACATCGTCTATCTCGACCAGTATGTGGACCAGGTAGATGGCATGTTCTTTATGCGTATAGAGTGGGAGCTGAAGAACTTTCTCATCCCTTCAGACAAGATTGCGGAATATATAGAAACGCTTTACGGCAAGCGCTATGAGATGGTGTTCAACCTCTATTTCAACACCGTTAAGCCTCGTATGGCGCTCTTTGTGAGCAAGATGAGCCACTGCCTCTATGACTTGCTGGCTCGCTATAAGGCTGGGGAACTTGATGTGGAGATTCCTTGCATAGTGAGCAATCACGAAGACTTGAGATATGTGGCTGAGCAGTTTGGCATACCATACTATGTGTGGAGCATCAAGAAAGACTGGTCGAACAAAGCAGAAGTGGAAGAGGCGGAGATGGAGCTGCTGCGCAAGGAGAAGGTGAACTTTATCGTCTTAGCGCGTTACATGCAGATTATCAGCGAGGAGATGATAAAGAGCTATCCGCATCAGATAATAAACATACACCATTCATTCCTTCCTGCATTCATAGGCGCAAAGCCATATCATCAGGCGTATGAGAGGGGTGTGAAGATTATTGGTGCAACAAGCCACTATGTGACAACAGAACTTGATGCAGGCCCTATTATTGAACAGGATGTGGTGCGTATCACGCATAAGGACACGCCAGACAGCCTTGTGCTGAAAGGCAAGGACCTTGAGAAGATTGTACTCTCTCGCGCAGTCAAGAAGCATGTGGAGAGGAAAATCCTGACATATAAGAATAAAACGGTGATTTTCAGCTAAATGAACAAAACGGTTGGGTGGGTGTTCTAAATGAGTTTATGACTTCATGTGTACATCCACCTGCTGGAAAGGAATTTCTATGCCAGCTTCGTTGAGGGCGTTATACACCTTCTCTGTGGTGTCGAAATAGACATTCCAGTATTGCTCGGACTTTGTCCACGCTCGCAGCTGAAATTCAATGCTTGATGATGCCATGGCAGTCATAGGGTAGGCTGGAGCATGCAACTCGGAATCCTTTATGATGCGCTCATCTTCCTCAACTATGCGCCTGAGCACGTTTCTTACATCCTCGGGAGATGTGCCGTAAGCCACCTCCACCTTCACGTCCACTCTTCGGAGAGGGGCTTCGGAGTAGTTTTTGAGTGTTCCTGTGGCAAGCGCGCCATTAGGAATCACGATGGTTTGGTTGTCTGGTGTGGTGAGTATAGTATTGAAAATCTGTATCTCCTTGACAATGCCAGCCAACCCCTGCGCCTCGATATAGTGACCTATTCGGTAAGGGTGGAAGACAAGGATCATGACTCCTCCTGCAAAGTTAGACAAGGTGCCGCTGAACGCCATGCCGATAGCAAGTCCCGCAGAGGCGAAAACGGCAAGAAATGAGCTTGTGTCGATGCCTATGATGCTGATGATGCTGATGATGAGCAGAATGTTGAGAGATATGCTCATCAGACTGTTGACGAAAGTGTAAAGTGATGGCTCTGCCTTTCGCTTTATCATGATTTTGTTGCACAGCCCGATAAGATGCTTGATGAGAAAGCGACCAACAAAGAACGCTACAACAGCGATTATGATGTTTACACCGAAATCAATGATGTAGGGGGTGATGCTTTTGATAGCAATTTTTTTGATTTCGATATCCTTGAAAAAAGAGAACGCGTAATGTTCTTCCATATAAACCTTTTTACCTTATTTTGTAATTTGCAATTGAAAATATGCTGCAAAGGTAATTGTTTTATGCGTAAAGTAGAAGAGTGAAAGGTAAAAATCCGTGGATAGTTAGTTTTTTTTAATAATAAGTGTTACCTTTGCATGCTTATTGTATAGACGAAAATATTAGTTTAATAGATATATATGAACATTCTCGAACTTTCTGAGCAGGAGATAAACAGAAGAAACAATCTCCAGGCGCTTAAGGATATGGGCATCGACCCATACCCAGCTGCAGAATATCCAACTGACGCATTTTCTACTGACATAATCGCTGATTTCAAGGATCCAGCGGTGGACGCAGAGGGTAACCCAACAGAGCCTCTTCGTGAGGTGTGCATCGCCGGACGTATGATGAGCCGCCGCGTGATGGGTAAGGCTTCGTTTGTTGAGATTCAGGATTCAAAAGGACGAATCCAGGTTTACATCACTCGTGACGACATCTGTCCAGAGGACAACAAAGACCTCTACAACACGGTGTTCAAGAAGCTTCTCGACCTTGGTGACTTCATCGGCGTGAAAGGATTTGTGTTCCGCACTCAGACGGGCGAGATAAGTGTGCATGCTCAGTCGCTCACGGTGCTTGCCAAGTCTCTCAAGCCGCTCCCTATCGTGAAGGAAAAGGACGGACAGGTGTTTGACGCATTTGAAGACCCAGAGCTTCGCTATCGTCAGAGATATGTTGACCTTGTGGTTAACAACGGCGTGAAGGACACATTCCTGAAGCGTGCGACAATACTCCGCACCCTTCGCCGCATCCTCGATGACGCTGGCTATACAGAGGTTGAGACTCCAACGCTCCAGAGCATAGCAGGCGGTGCTTCGGCTCGCCCATTCATCACACATTTCAATGCGCTCAATATTCCTATGTACATGCGCATCGCCACAGAGCTTTATCTGAAGCGCCTCATCGTGGGCGGTTTTGAGGGTGTGTATGAGATTGGCAAGAACTTCCGCAACGAGGGCATGGACAAGACTCACAACCCAGAGTTCACATGCATGGAGCTTTACATCTCTTATAAGGACCTCAACTGGGGTATGGACTTCACGGAGAAGATGCTCGAAGAAATATGTACAGCTGTTAATGGCAAGCCAGAGGTTGAGATCGATGGCAAGGTTGTGTCATTCAAGGCTCCGTTCCGCCGTCTTCCAATCCTTGACGCTATCAAGGAGAAGACAGGCTATGACCTCTATCCAATGTCGGAGGATGAGATACGTGAGGTAGCAAAGAAGCTCGGCATTGAGGTGGACGAGACAATGGGCAAGGGCAAGCTTATCGATGAGATTTTCGGCGAGACATGCGAAGGCACATTCATCCAGCCAACATTCATCACCGACTATCCAGTAGAGATGTCACCGCTTACAAAGATGCACCGCTCAAAGCCAGGTCTCACAGAGCGTTTCGAGCTTATGGTGAACGGCAAGGAGCTTGCAAACGCATATTCAGAGCTTAATGACCCAATCGACCAGGAGCAGCGTTTCATCGACCAGATGAAGCTTGCTGACAAGGGTGACGACGAGGCGATGATTATTGATCACGACTTCCTCCGCGCTCTCCAGTATGGTATGCCTCCAACATTCGGTATCGGTATCGGCATCGACCGCCTTGTGATGCTCCTTACAGGTAAGTTCGCCATTGGCGAAGTTATGCTCTTCCCTCAGATGAAGCCGGAAGTGAAAGCTCCTAAGGATCCAGTGAGTGCATTTGTGGAGGTAGGTTTCGCAGAAGATGTGGTGCCTGTTCTCAACAAGGCAGGCTACAATCTTGTGAGCACTCTCGCAGGAGCTAACGCTCAGAAGGTGCAGCAGCAGATAGGCGAGATTATCAAGAAGTATAAGCTCGACATTCAGAAGCCTTCGGTGGATGAACTCAACGCAATAATCGCTAAGATTGGTTAGTTATGAAGTTTCAGTCGAGTGGTAAAGTGGCAGTCTTGGGTGGTGGTAGCTGGGCAACAGCTATTGCAAAGATTGTCATGCACCATGAGGAGAGGATAACATGGTATATGCGCCGTGATGACCGCATCGAGGATTTCAAGCGTATGCATCACAACCCGGCATATTTGACAGGACTGCACTTCGATGTGGACAGGATAGACTTCTCGTCTGACATCAATGAGGTGGTGAAAAACTGCGACACCCTAATCTTTGTCATCCCATCGCCTTATGTGAAGAATCATCTGAAGAAGCTCAAGGCGAACATGAGGGAGAAGATGGTGGTGACTGCCATTAAGGGCATTGTGCCTGAGGAGGGCATAACGGTGAGCCGCTACTTCCAGCGTCAGTATAATGTGCCTGAGGAGCAGGTGGCTTGCATCGGCGGACCGTCTCACGCAGAGGAGGTGGCTCTTGACCGCCTCTGCTATCTCACCGTAGGATGCCGCGACCTCGACAATGCAAATATCATTGCCGACTTGTTTACGAACAAATATGTCAAGACGAGCGTGTCGCGCGACATAGAAGGCATAGAGTATTCGTCTGTGCTGAAGAATGTGTATGCTATCGCGGCTGGTGTGTGCCATGGATTGAAACAGGGTGACAACTTCCAGGCTGTGCTTGTGGCGAATGCGGTGCAGGAGATGAAGCGTTTCCTCTCTGCTGTTGAGCCAGAGGAGCGTCATGTCAGCGATTCGGCTTACCTTGGCGACTTGCTCGTGACGATGTATTCGAATTTCTCACGAAACCGTGTCTTTGGAACGATGATAGGCCAAGGCTACTCGGTGAAGACCGCTCAGCTTGAAATGGAAATGATTGCAGAGGGGTATTACGGCACAAATTGCATGAAGATTATCAACAAGAAGTATCATGTGAATATGCCAATCCTCGATGCTGTATATAATATATTGTACGAGAAGATAAGTCCGTCTGTCGAGATAAAGATTCTGTCAGACTCATTCAGATAATTAACTAACAAAATATAACATACAATGCAGATTAATGTAACAAAGGCTCAGCAGTTTTTGGCTGCTGGTGCAGTAGAGGCTCTTGCGCCTCAGGTGAAGGCCGCTCAGGAGGCTCTTGAGAACGGCACTTGTCCAGGTAATGATTTTCTTGGTTGGTTGCACCTTCCATCATCAATAACTCCTGAGTTTATTGCTGAGATAAATGCTACAGCAAAGGTCCTTCAGGAGAATTGTGAGGCTGTTGTCGTTGCCGGCATCGGCGGCTCTTATCTTGGAGCTCGCATGGTAATAGATTCTCTCTCAAGTTCGTTTGGCTGGCTTCGGCCATCAAATATGCCACGCATCCTCTTTGCCGGCAACAATATCGGCGAGGATTACCTCTCTGAACTTATCGACTATCTCAAGGGTGTGAAGTTTGGCGTAATCAACATCTCCAAGTCAGGAACTACAACAGAGACTGCTATCACATTCCGCCTCCTCAAGAAGATGTGTGAGGACCAGCGCGGAAAGGAAGAGGCAAAGAAGGTGATTGTTGCTGTGACAGATGCAAAGAAAGGTGCTGCTCGCACAACAGCTGATAAGGAGGGATATAAGTCATTCATCATTCCTGACAATGTAGGCGGCCGTTTCTCTGTGCTCACTCCTGTTGGTCTTCTTCCAATCGCTGTGGCAGGCTTTGACATTGCTGCTCTCGTGAAGGGTGCTCAGGATATGGAGAAGGAGTGTGACATCAATGCTCCAGCAGAGAAGAATCCTGCTGCTGTATATGCCGCTGTTCGTAACGCTATCTATCAGAGCGGAAAGAAGATTGAAATCCTCTGCAACTATCAGCCAAAGCTTCACAACTTCGGCGAGTGGTGGAAGCAGCTCTATGGAGAGTCAGAGGGTAAGGACGGCAAGGGCATCTTCCCTGCTGCTGTTGACCTTACAACAGACCTCCACTCAATGGGTCAATGGATTCAGGATGGTGAGCGCACAATCTTTGAAACAGTAATTTCTGTGGAGAAGCCAAACACAACTCTCTGTGTGCCATCTGACGAGGAGAACCTTGACGGTCTCAACTTCCTTGCAGGAAAGCGTATTGACGAGGTGAACAAAATGGCAGAACTTGGAACACAGCTTGCTCATGTTGATGGTGGCGTTCCAAATATGAAGGTTTCAATAGAGAAGCTTGATGAGTACAACCTTGGACAGCTCATCTATTTCTTCGAGAAGGCTTGTGGTATTTCTGGTCTCCTTCTTGAAGTGAACCCATTCAACCAGCCAGGTGTTGAGGCTTACAAGAAGAACATGTTTGCCCTTCTCAACAAGCCTGGTTATGAGGCAGAGTCTGCTGCTATTCTCAGGAAAGGCTGAAATAAATAATGCGAAATAGGGGCTCCCTGTAGCTTCGTTGCAGAATGGACTTGGTCTGTCTATAGTCCAGACATAAAAGATAAATTGCTTTTTTCCACTCTCCCTTCGCTTGTCTCCGACGGGCGAAGGGGGAGGTGTTTTTAAGCGAAAGGCGTAGCGGGTGTGTCTTCATTTGTCGCTATTTTTGTTGATAATTGTTGTTTTGACCAAGGAAAGCAACAAAAAAACTGCTGGTGGCAAAAATAATTGTGTATAATTTTGTGGGTTTGGATTATAATTCATACCTTTGCACCCGCAAAATGCGCAAGTGGTGCTTGTGTACTTTGTTTTGTATGCTTGTTCATACAAATCCAATAAGGATGGTCCGGTAGCTCAGCTGGATAGAGCAACAGCCTTCTAAGCTGTGGGTCTTGGGTTCGAATCCCAACCGGATCACAAAAGTTTCAACGGTCTTTATGACGTAGTTGATTCTTGTCAGAAACCTTCGGGACGGTTCAAGTCCATTTGGCTATGACTTTCAATATTAATTAAAAAATCACTACAATGTCTAAATTTTGTCAGATTACTGGTAAAAAGGCAATGATTGGTAACAATGTATCACACTCATTGCGCAGAACAAAGAGACAGTTCAATGTCAACTTGTTCACAAAGAAATTCTACT
>JAKSLL010000025.1 GCA_024401215.1 Bacteroidaceae bacterium | reverse complement strand
CCTCTTTAACTCCACTTTAACTCCTCAAAACGAGCAAGTTGCATACTTGCGAAAGTTGAATAAGACAACAAAAAAAGGTGTTTCCAAACGGAAACACCTTTTTTTGTTTTGAGCCTCTTGTCGGATTGATTTGCATCGAACCGACAACTTTCTCTTTGAGCCTCTTGTCGGATTGATTTGCATCGAACCGACAACTTTCTCTTTGAGCCTCTTGTCGGATTCGAACCAACGACCCCGAGATTACAAATCACGTGCTCTGGCCAACTGAGCTAAAGAGGCGGGTGGGTAAGCGATCTGCATCGCGCCGCTACAACCTGCTGCCTTTGCTGCGGTCAAGCCCTGGAGGATTCACAAGGAGCTGGCCGTACAGGACTTACCCATGTAGCTTTCTTAAAAGCGAGTGCAAAGGTAGGTGTTTTCAGTGAAACCGCCAAACTTTTAAGGCTTTTTTTCGCGCAGCACACACATTTTTTGTCGCACAATAATCATTATTCGCTGAAAATCCGTATCTTTGCACTCATTATGGAAGAATTTATCATCAATCTAACAAACGGCGCACTCGACAACTTGAACTACGGATGGATAGTGCTTTTCATGACTATCGAAAGCTCGTTCATACCATTCCCTTCGGAGGTGGTGATGATTCCTGCAGCATACATGGCAGCAGAGAGCGGCGAGATGTCATTCCCTATGATTATTTTGAGCGGTTCTGTGGGAGCGTTGTTTGGCGCACTGATAAACTACGCTTTGGCATTTTTCCTCGGCCGCCCTATCGTGTACGGCTTTGCCAACTCACGCTTCGGGCACATGTGTCTCATCGACGCAGAAAAGGTGCAGAAGGCTGAGGCATACTTCGACAAGCATGGAGCAATAAGCACACTCATCGGCAGAATGATACCTGCCATACGCCAGCTCATAAGCATCCCAGCAGGACTTGCGAAGATGAACCTTCTGCCTTTCATGCTGTACACCTGCTTAGGAGCGGCTATATGGAACTGCATACTCGTAGGCATAGGCTATGCATGCCACAGCACAATGCCGAAAGACGAACTCATTGAGACCATATCCCATTACAGCCACATCATTGGCTACACAGCAATAGCACTTGTTGCAGCAGCAATAGGCTATATCATTTACAAAGGAATAAAGAAATAATACACATATATGTTTGAAAATCTTTCAGAAAGACTTGAACGCTCTTTCAAAATACTCAAAGGTGAAGGCAAAATCACCGAGATAAATGTTGCTGAGACTCTCAAGGACGTGCGCAAAGCGCTCCTCGAAGCCGACGTGAACTACAAAGTTGCCAAGACTTTCACTGACACAGTGAAGCAGAAAGCCCTTGGACAGGACGTGCTCACTGCCGTGAAGCCAAGCCAGCTGATGGTGAAGATTGTTCATGACGAACTCACAGAACTCATGGGTGGAGAGGCAATAGAGCTCAACCTCCCTGGCCGCACAGGAGCCCCATCAGTCATCCTCATGGCTGGTTTGAACGGTGCTGGTAAGACCACCATGTCTGGCAAGCTCGCTCTCCGCCTCAAGACACAGAACCACAAGAAGCCACTCCTCGCTGCCTGCGACACCTTCCGTCCAGCCGCTATGGAGCAGCTGCGTGTCCTTTCAGAACAGGTGGACGTGCCTTGCTATCTTGAACCAGGAGCCACAGACCCTGTACAGGTTGCCCTCAACGCCATCCAGGCAGCAAAGGCAAACGGTCAGGATGTTGTGATTGTCGATACCGCCGGCCGCCAGTCTATCGACGAAGAGCTGATGCAGCAGATTGAGCAGATCAAGGCTGCTGTCAACCCTGACGAGACGCTCCTTGTCGTTGACGCCATGACAGGTCAGGACGCTGTAAATACAGCAAAGACATTCAACGAACGCCTCAACATCGACGGCGTAATCCTCACAAAGCTTGATGGCGACACCCGAGGCGGTGCTGCGCTCTCTATCAGAACGGTAGTGACTAAGCCTATCAAATTTGTGGGTACAGGCGAAAAGATGGAAGCTCTCGACGTGTTCCACCCAGCCCGCATGGCAGACCGCATCCTCGGAATGGGCGACATCGTATCTTTCGTTGAGCGCGCACAGCAGCAGTTCGACGAGAAGGAGGCGAAGAAGCTCCAGGCTAAGATTGCAAAAAACAAGTTCGACTACAACGACTTCCTCGGACAGATACAGCAGATCAAGAAGATGGGTAACATCAAGGACCTCGCTTCAATGATACCTGGCGTAAGCAAAGCCATTAAGGATGTCGAGATTGACGACAACGCCTTCAAGTCTGTCGAGGCGATGATAAACTCAATGACACCTTACGAGCGCGAGCATCCTGAGTGCATCAACACATCACGCAAGCAGCGCATCTCTAAGGGTTCAGGCAACTCCATTGACGAGGTGAACCGCATGACAAAGCAGTTCGACCAGATGCGCAAGATGATGCGACAGATGACAAGCCCTAAGATGGCTGCCGCTATGGCGCAGATGCAGCGCATGCAAGGCATGAAGGGTATGCCAAGAATGTAACACATAATATAGAGAATGAGAATACGAAGAACGCAGAGTCATCGTATTCTCATTCTTGCTATATAGCCCATCTGCAAAAACACAGAAGGGCAGCACACAGAAACACATCAACACATACAGTATATGCAGTTAATTGACGGAAAAGCAACAGCAGCAGCCATCAAGGCTGAAATTGCAGAAGAAGTAAAGCAGATTGTAGAGAGCGGAGGCAAGCGCCCTCATCTCGCTGCCATTCTCGTAGGCCATGACGGCGGAAGCGAGACATACGTGAAGAACAAGGTTCTCGCATGCGAGGCTTGCGGATTCAAGTCCACCCTCCTCCGCTACGAAGACGACATTACAGAAGACTTCCTCCTAGAGCAGGTGGAGAAGCTCAACAACGACCCTGATGTTGACGGCTTCATCGTACAGCTCCCTCTCCCAAAGCACATCTCTGAGCAGAAAGTCATTGAGGCCATCGACTACAAGAAGGATGTTGACGGCTTCCACCCTATCAACGTAGGCCGCATGGCTATCGGCCTGCCATGCTACGTTTCTGCCACTCCTCTCGGCATCGTGACTCTCTTGAAGCGTTACAACATCGAGACATCAGGCAAGAAATGCGTTGTGCTTGGACGCTCAAACATCGTAGGCAAGCCAATGGCACAGCTCATGATACAGAAGCAGTATGGCGACAGCACTGTGACAGTATGCCACAGCCGTTCAAAGAACCTCAAAGAGGAATGCCAGCAGGCAGACATCATCATCGCTGCTATAGGCAAGCCAAACTTCGTGACTGCCGACATGGTGAAGGAGGGCGCTGTGATTGTAGATGTGGGCACAACACGCGTGCCAGACGCTACACGCAAGACAGGATTCCGCCTCAATGGCGATGTGGACTTCGAGAATGTAGCACCAAAATGCTCTTTCATCACTCCAGTCCCAGGAGGTGTAGGTCCTATGACTATATGCTCTTTGATGAAGAACACATTGAGCGCAGGCAAGAAGGAATTCTACAAATAAGCGACTTTCACAATATCGCAACAATAACGGGAAACAGGCCCTGCAAAGCGTCTGTTTCCCATTCTTACACACAAAAAGTGTCGTAAATTCACCGACAAAAGAGAAAAAACAGTTTTTACAGTATTTTTTCTCCATAATATTTTGTCAGTTTCAAAAAAGTGCATACCTTTGCACTCGCAATCGGGAAGCAAGGCAACAAGCAACCTGAAAGCGACATAACATGGTGGATGTAGTTCAGTTGGTTAGAGCGTCAGATTGTGGTTCTGAATGTCGTCGGTTCGAGCCCGACCCTCCACCCCAAAAAGAGTTTCGGGATTCCTCGAGACTCTTTTTTGTTTTAAACCACCAACGCCAGAATGACTATCGCAACAACGTAGTGGCAGAGATTATGCGTACTTTTGACTATGTAAACATGTTCAACCATGGAATTACTGAGGTGCAGGACGCTTTGCGTGACAATCATAATCCACCTGCTGAGTTCAATGTTGACTTACTGACCGCATTCAGCGTTATAGTGAAGGATGATGCAAAAACCTACGAGCAGTCTATAAATGATGTCTATTTAAACACCACTTGTGCTCAGCTGTTCACGAACTGTTCCGAACAGTTAAAATCCTTGATTATCAGCATGAGGGAAGGCTCGTTTACAGTAAAAGAGATGCAACTGTTCCCGAACTGTTCCCGTAAGAGCAAGCCACATTTTATAGAGGAACATATAAAGCCTGCACTTGAGCTAAAACTTATTGCCCCCACCCATCCGGAGACACCCCGTCATCCTCGCCAGAAATACTATCTGACTGACCTGGGCAAGACTTTCTTGCAATATCTTTTGAAAAATCAAAAATAACATCATCACAGAAATAAAGGTGCGATGCGGAAAACATATATTCTATGACATACTAATAATTAATTCTAAACTGCTACTTATACTATACTTTATACTATGCATAAACTTAAATCAATAGCATTATCTTTGCTGCTCGGAAGCATGGCAAACATCGCTCATGCCCAGAAAGTGACGACATACACAACAACAGAAAATGCCGCTTGGCAGACTGGCAAGACAACACTGTCCGCCAAAGCTGAAGGCACGGTAATTGCCGATGCTGGAAACAACACCCAAGGGGTGGAGTTCAAAGCATGGGGCACGACATTCAACGAACTCGACTGGGAGGCCTTCCTCCTGCTCTCACGCAACGAGCAAGACGAAATCATGCGAAACATCTTCGCACCCGACGGCGACCTACGCTTCACTCACGGACGTGTGTCGATGAACGCCAACGACTACGCCCATGGCTGGTACAGCTGCGATGACATACCGGGCGACTTCGCCCTCAAGTATTTCAACATCGAGCACGACAAGCGCACTATCATCCCTCTTGCGAAAGCTGCTCAGAAATACTGTCCACAGCTGCAGCTTTTCATGAGTCCATGGAGCCCTCCTGCATGGATGAAGATAAACCAGGACTACTGCGTGCTGTCAAGCAAATACAACACCCAAGACCCACGCAAAGACTATCTGCTATATATGGACAACGGCACGACCGACCCCGACGAGATGAAACTGCTCGGCGATCGCGATGGCGTGTTCCCTCGACGACTTGCCTCACAGGACTATTTCATCCAGGAACCTCGATACTTGCAGGCGTACGCTAACATGTTCTGCAAATTCATCGACCTCTACCAAGAACAGGGACTGCCGATAACAAAAGTGATGTATCAGAATGAGGCATACTCCTACACCCCATACCCTGGATGTGCATGGACAGCAGAGGGCGCGCTGCGCTTCAACAATGAATATCTCCACCCTGCCCTCACAAAGACACATCCAGAAGTCGAACTGTGGTTTGGCACCATCAACTCCAACCGTCTCGACTATGTGCGCAAAGTGCTAGATGACAAGACAATGCAGCGCAACATACATGGAGTGGGCACGCAGTGGGAGTGCCGCGAGAATCTGCCTGAATTGAGAAAGCTGTACCCTAACCTGCGATTCATGATGTCGGAGAGCGAATGCGGCAACGGAAAGATGGCTTGGAAAGACGGCGAACACACGTTCTTCCTCATATCCGACAACCTCGGCAACGGATGTGACGAATATTACAACTGGAATTTTATTCTCAAAGACAATGGTGAGTCTTCATGGGGATGGACACAGAACGCCCTCATACAAGTTGACAGCAAGACACTCAAATACCGCTACACCGCAGAATACTACGCATACAAACACTTCAGTCACTTTGTCACTCCTGGCACTAAGATCATCGCCTATAGCGGCAGAGAGAACAGCAAGACTCCTGTAGTAGTGTTCCACAATCCCAAAGGATATGTGGTGACAGCAGGCAATTTCACCGACAGCGACACTACGGTATCCGTGAAAGTGGGCACAAAATACCTGAATGTCAAGACCAAAGCGCACTCATTCAACACATACTGCTTTTAGGAATTAAGAGTTAAGAATTAAGAGTTAAGAATTAAGAGTTAAGAATTAAGATTGAGCAATGGATTGAGCTGCCACTTAGCAGAATATGACATTCGACAACAATAATACACTATTAGGAATCATTATGAGAAAGACATTTTTGCTATACATACTGATGCTTTCAAGCGCAATGCTGACAGCACAGACCAAGAAAGAAGTGTTCAGCCTCTGGCATGACGGCGCACCAACCAGCAATGAGATCACAGCGGAGGAATCTGGCAACGAACAGTTTGTTGTCAATGTGACAAAGCCCGTACTCACTGTATATCTGCCAGAGCAGCCCAAAGGACTGGCTGTAATAGCATGCCCAGGCGGCAGCTACTGCCAGGTGTGGCAAGGGACAGAAGGTCATAACATGGCAGAGTGGTACACAAGCCAAGGCATCGTATATGCTGTATTGAAATACCGTCTGCCGAATGCCCACAAGGAGGTGCCGCTCGACGATGTGCATGAGGCTATGCGCATAATGAAAGAGCACCAGAACGAATACGGATTCACGATGTTAGGCATTCAAGGATGCTCTGCTGGCGGACACCTCGCAGCAACAGCAGCCACACATCATGAAAATGAGGCACAGCGTTTTGATTTCCAGATTCTGTTCTACCCTGTAATCTCCTTTGACCCTGCATTCACTCACACTCCATCACGAGAGAATCTCATCGGCAAAAATGCAGCGGCAGACATAGTAGAGAAATACTGCAATGAGAAGCAGGTGACAAGAGACACGCCTCCAGCATTTATTGCTGCAAGCTCGGACGACGGACTTGTGCCAGTACGCAACAGCATCGAATATTATAACGCACTGGTGGCAAACGGAGTGAGCGCATCTATGCACCTCTACCCTACTGGCGGACACGGATGGTTCGGAAACACGAACTTCCACTATGCTAATGTGTGGAAAGAAGAACTGAGACTCTGGCTCGAACAGCTGATAGCAAAGTAATCCCTGTCAACAAACACAGAAACTACTTAACATAAAAAATTACCGAAACACAATGAAAGTCATCATATTAAACGGCAGTCCAAAAGCCAACGGCAACACAGCCACAGCGCTTCATGAGGCAGAACGCGTGCTCAACGAGCAGGGCATTGACACAGAATGGATACATGTGGGACACCGCACAATCCACGGATGCATAGCATGCAACAAATGCTGGGACAACAATGGCATCTGCCAATTCGGAGACATCGTGAATGACATATCCGACAAGATGAAAGACAGCGACGGCATGCTCATTGGCTCTCCTGTATATTTCGCATCACCCAACGGCACTCTCATATCACTCCTCGACAGACTCTTCTACTCCAACCTTCATAACGACTGGACGATGAAGGTAGGAGCTTCAGCATGCATAGCACGCAGAGGAGGCGCAACAGCGACTATGGATGTGCTCAACAAATACTTCCTGAAAACCAACATGCCTGTAGTGCCATCACAATACTGGACAATAGCCCATGGCACCTCACCAGGAGAAGTCACACAAGATGCTGAAGGCATGCAGACCATGCGACAGATGGCCCTCAACATGGCATTTATGATAAAGAGTTTCAAACTCGGCATGGAGCAGTTTGGTTCACCGAAAATCAAAGAGCAGCTCACAGAAACTCACTACATAAGATAAGCTGTCAGTGTAATTCATTCGTATAATCCCAAATCATAATCTTATGAAAAGAATCTTCCTGCTTTTATCTCTTTTCTGCACATTCTCAACACTATTGCTCGCGCAATACAAGAGAGAGAATGACATCTCTTATTCTGACAACGACAATGCATACGCAAAAGAACGCTGCAAACTCGATGTGTACTATCCTGCCGACAAGAAAGACGTGCCTGTCGTGGTATGGTTCCACGGAGGAGGCATCGAAGGAGGCAGCAAATACATCGACAGCGAACTGCTTGACGCAGGATACACCGTCATTGCCGCCAACTACCGCCTGCTGCCAAAAGCAACAATCGACGAAGTGCTTGACGATGCCGCAGCTGCCGTAGCATGGGCGTTCAACAATGCAGAGAAGTATAATGGCAGCAGGAAAAAGATATTCGTTGCCGGACATTCAGCAGGCGGCTACATGCTCGACCTCATCGGCCTCGACAAGCATTATCTGCAGAAGTACGGCATAGACGCAGACTCCATCGCAGGACTCTTCCCTTTCAGCGGACAGGTTATAACACATTACAATATCCGCAAACAGCAGAAAATCGGTCCTTTGCAGCCAACAATCGACAAGTACGCCCCTCTCACCCACATCCGCAAAGACGCACCGCCAATAGTAATCATCTCTGGCGACCGCGAACTTGAACTGTATGGTCGATACGAAGAACAGGCATACTTCTGGAGAATGCTGCAGCTCGTAGGACATCCCGACGCCACTCTCTATGAGATGCAAGGCTTCAACCATGGCGACATGCCTCACCCTGCCTATCATGTCATGAAAGAGAATATTAAAAGACTCACCAAGTCACAGCCTTCTTCTGGCATAAAAAGCTGCTACGAGATGATAACTCCTGAGTCCAACCTTCGCAACAATGCAAAGATAGAGACGAAAGGCAAAAAGAGCGTGCTCTGCCTCGGCAACGACAACGGATACTGCGACCTCACAAAAGAAGCAGGTGAGATAATAAGCAATCTGCATGACTTCACGCTTACTGTAAACTACAATGTCAGCAGCACAAACAAACTTGACGGCTACGGACATTTCGTCTTCGCATGTTCTGCCCTCAAGGAAAATTCCGCTGAAGAAGGTCCGTATGTGGCATTCCGCCTTAACGAGCAGCGATTCGAAATTTCTACAGGAGGATACATGCATGAGGAGTTCATCATGGAGGGTGGAAAACCAAAGCGCGACAAATGGGTGAAAGCCGTCTATCGACAGAAAGGCCATACAGGCGAACTGTTCCTCGACGGCAAACTCATCGGACGCAACGAGAAGATGCCTTTCCTCGCTGACATCTTCAGTGAAGCTCCCGCTAACTGCTGGATAGGCAGAGCGCCTTTCAGAGGAGACAAATATCTGAGCGACACAAAGGTGTCTGACTTGCGCATATACAACTATGCTGTTGATGACGAGTTCATAACAAAGCAGAAGTAAGTAGGTAATTCAACTTTCGCAAAGTTTCAACTTGCTCGTTTTGGGGAGTTAAAGAGGAGTTATCGCTTCGCTCGGAGTTAAAGGGACATTTGTCTTGTCGGACATTTGTCACTTTAACTACCCTTTAACTTCTCTTTAACTACCCTTTAACTACACAACAAGTGGAGCGAAACTTGTATAGGTAATTTTCACAATAACAGCCAGGGAAAACCAAGAAGCATTCAGTCTTCAAAGGTTTTCCCTGGCTGTATTGTTTCTGACAACAGAAAAAGTCAGAGGCGCAAAAGCAGCATGTTGGAAGTGAGTCCGGCAGCTGTGCCGAAGAGCAATACCACATACTCTTCATAACGCCACTCATGCTAACAATATCCTTATATTTTGACGAGCAGTACCAAACTACTTCATTGCCTTCGCTCACCAGATGCGTAATGACAGGATGCACCGCTGTCAGATGGCCATAAGTCGGTGTGGAGAAGAAGAGTATCTTTTTCATTTTCAGATGTGTCATTACACTTAATGTACTAAGGCTGCTGCTACTGAATCTGCTTCTCCAAGCGAGAATACAGCCAGCTGATGAAGTAGCACAAACCGCCAGCTACGAAGAATCCTATCGGACGCATGATTGAGCTGCTGTATTCGATGTCGAAGAGGGCAAGCTTCACCACGCCCACCATTGACAGTCCGAGTCCATAGAGGCGGAATGTCTTCACTCGTGAACGGAATCCGATGATGACAAAGAGCACGGCGAGAGTTATTGCCGCTATCGACATCACGAAGCTGAGGGTGTCGAGTTTATGGAGTATGACAAACACCAGCAAGGTGAATTTCACGCCTATATAGATGCTCGCCACCTGTCGCCAGTTCGCTCCGAAGGCAAGCAAATTCCTGTTGTTGATGAATGCAAGTCCGATAGTCGCCGCCATCACCACAAACAAGCCTACACTCTCTGTGCCTTTGATGACATTGTACACGCGCAGCGATGTGTCGTCAGGCGCAAAGGAGATGAGCAGCATGCCGGACACGAGCAGAATGAAGTTGACGGCATAGCCCACAATGCGTGAGTCATTTTCGTGCTTGCGAGTATTGAGGTTGATGCTGTAATATCTTGTATTTGCAAGGAGGCTGACCACCGCGCACAGGAGGAAGCAGAGGTAGATATCGAGGAAGTCGAGAATCCACAGCATAATGATGCCGTAAAAGCACAGCGCGGTGATTATGTATTTCTCCAAGCTGCTGTAGTGACGGATCATCCAAGCGGTCATCAGCACTATCGTCAGGAAATATATTGACGCGGATGTCGTATCACTCAGCATCTCAGGGTTAGCCGCAAGACTCAGGCACAGATACAGATAGCCGAAGTAGCGGAAGACGCGGCGATTGAGCAGCGCGCCCAAGAGGAGCAGAACGGCAGACACCAGGTGGAATTGCAGATATGACTCAAAGAACTCGCCATAGTAGTAGAACGGCAGTGTCAGCACGGCGATAAGGTAGGTTGAATAGAACACCTTGCGTGTGCCATCGTTCTTGAAACGGCAGTAGCAGTAAGCGCACATGGCTATCACCACAGCGGCAAAGACAATGTTTGCAGCAGGTGACTTTTGCCAGCCGTTAGCCATGCAGATTCTGTCGTCGATGGCAGACTCGCAGATGTAGAGCACTAACAGCGAGAATATGTTATTTACCGTGAACATCACGCTATTCGACTTTTCAATCCTGTAATAGAAGAACTGCCAAACGAGTGCTGTGATGACGATTCCGCACATCACACCTAACGAGAGGATGCTGCTGTGGTATGTGTACAAAATAGGCAGGCATACAAGGGGCACCTGAACAAGCAGCCACTCGTCACGCTTCATCTCATGCGTATTGGTCACGGCATAGAGGGCGGAGATTGCGATGAAATACACTATCAGCCCTATTGGCGAAGACGACCAGTTGAGCACCGACAGCACAGTGGCGACAAGTATGCCGACGTTGCAGATGATGGAGAAAAGCAAATTGCGGCGGCGCGAGAGGACGACAAGATATGCTATCCATGCTCCTATGATGACAAGCAGCGTTGTGGCGGAAATCAGGTCGAAGGCGAAGTGCGCCACTACGCTTGTGATGTATATCGAGCCAAGTCCGCAGGCTGCCAGCGATGTGTACAGCACATTGTATTTGCTCCCTTCCTTGCGCATCTTCACAAGTCCGAACACCGCAACTGCTGCGCTTGCAGCATACATTATGCAAATCTTAACGACTGGCGAAGTGTGCGCATGCACCATACGGCCGACATAAAGCAGCCCCACAAATACGAGAAGGGCGGCAACAACGCTCATCACGGTCTTGCCCATGCGCTTCTCATTGATAACGCTGCCTACGCTACGAGTCTCTGGCTCTGCATTCTTCGGCTTTATCGACTCCTGTGGCGCCTTTGCGAACGAAGACATCGAAGCCATTGGAGCAGCACCTTCTGGCGAAGACACCAGTTTAGGCGGAGGAGGAGGCACAACAGCGGCTTTCGGTTCTGTCGCCACATTCTGCTGCGGCTGCTCATTTGGCTGCCACTCCATCTGGCGCTGGCTTTCAAGCTGCGCCACCCGTTCTTCAAGACGGCTGATGCGTCTGTTCAGATTTTGTATCTCTATAGTTTCCATTGACATATCACATCGTTTTTATAGGGGGTAGGAATTGCCGTTCTTGCGGCGTTTCATCACTCTTTCCAGTCGGAGTCTTCAAGTTCGAAGAACTCGTTTACCGGCTTTCCAAACACTGACGACATTTTCAGGGCGAGCACTGCAGAAGGGGCGTATTTCCCTGCTTCGATGGCATTGATTGTCTGGCGACTCACACCGATAGCCTCAGCCAACTGCTGCTGAGTGATTCGCTTTATGGCGCGCTCCACACGGATGTTATTCTTCATCGCTGGCCTCCTTTCTGAATTTATAAAGTTCGTAATTGAATTTTGCTATATATAATACAAAGAGAATGAGCGGCATCACAATGACAAATTTCACAAATGGAAAACCGTAAATCAGCATAACACCTGCAATGAAAAAGCAGCCATACACTTTCACCGACCACATAAGCGACTTTGTCCTGAGTTCAAGCATGCATTCATCTTCTTCCTTCTCAGAAGCAAAACCGATGAAGATGACCGACATCATAGCAAAGACAAAGACAATCTCATCAAGCCAAGACTCGTTGTCAACAAAGAATGTCATGCCACCAATCGATGGCGCACCCTCAACAGCAAACATGTCTGTACTGTCTATAGGTATGACAGAGAACACTTTTCCACCACTAAGAGCGTCCGCTATTGTATCAACCATTTCGCATCCGCATAAACCCATGATGATAATAATCACGCTTGGAATGAACATCGCCCAGCCAATCTTCTTGAAGACAGGGGCGAAAAAATAATTTTTTCTCATAACTGTTTCTTATTTTTTGATTGTTAATATTTATTTTTCAACTTTTGCAACTTCTCGTTTTGGGAAGCAAAAGAGGAGTTATCGCTTCGCTCAGAGTTAAAGAGACGTTTGCAATGTCGGACAGTTGTCACTTTAACTACCCTTTAACTTCTCTTTAACTACACAACAAGTGGAGCTTGCGGAACTTGTATTTATTATCTCTCCCTACAACCAATAAGCTTTCTTCACCGTCAATGAGCTTATAGACATTGCTGTCTGACGACTTCCGTCTGCCATTGGTTTCGTTTGACGATGCAAAGTAAAGTATTTTATTCGATATGTAAAGTATTCTTTACCTAAAGAAATGATATCTTTACATCAAATAATTTACAAAACATCAACAAATAAGAATTTTCGTGCTTTTCATGTGGCAGTTTTAGGTAATTAAACGTGCTAATATATAAACAGCCGAGCTCCTTGAACAGGAACTCGGCTGAAAATATCCTCTGCTGAGATAGGAACGACGCTCTTACTTCTCCTCGAAGTGGAACCAGTCAACATCAACATATCCGCCAATCTTCTTTGTTGCGTAGTTGAAGATGGCAAACTTTGTACCCATGAAGTGGCGTGTATAGTCAAAGCGCATAGGAACCTCCCTGCCTATTGTCTTCCAATTCTCGCCATCGAGACTGTAGCTGAAACTTGCCATATCACGTCTTGGGTTGAAATCGCCATGAACCTTCAAGTAAACAACCTTGCTCTTCAGAGCCACCTCCTCGATAACCTCAACATCCACACGTTCTATATTGCGTGGCTGCTTAAACACAGACTTCTCCTCTGTAAGCTGAAGCATAGTCTTTCCACCCTTCTTCACGATGCGGAGCACACCGCTATCACCATTGTAGGCTGCCAATCCACAGATGTCACCATCTTTCATCTTGCTGATATCGAGTGACACAGCACCTGTACACTCTGGACCAGACATACGCTGCGTGAGCGTGTTAGGAGCAACATTGAGATTGTTTACGACACGTGCTGTCTTGAGACGGAGGTATCCCGGACGCTCAGTAAGGCTCCATGCCTCGTCTATTGGGTTGTGGTTCCACTGCCAATAAAGGCTGAGACCTGTGCGTGCGTGATATGTTGGCTTCGCCATCTTGTTGAGCAAATCTGATGGGAAATCAAACTCGTCACTGCCGATAAAGCCCTTCACAGAAGGATGCTTCTTCGACATATCACTTGGAATACGATAACGACGTCTGTCAAGTCTTGGATTGTCAGAAGGGTTATCCTCTTTTATTTCTGCAATCTGAGTGTTCACCTCGCCAGTGTACTCACCACACATAGGCCAGTCTTCAACCCATGTCACAGGCATAGCAGAAGGAACACGACCTACACCGCCACGATCCTGGAAGATGAGAGCCCACCAGTTTTTGTCGCTCTGGTCGTCACCCACAAGACATCCCTGGCCTACACCGCCATAGCTCTCGAACGGAGTCTCAAGGATGATTTTCTTCTCATAAGGACCTGCTATGTTGCGAGAGCGGTAGCATACCTCACGACGTACTCGTCCCTGAGCGCCCCACTTCATAGATATCATACATATATAATAATAGCCATTATGCTTTATCACGCTGCTGCCTTCGAGCAATGCACCGCGCTCCTGTGGGTCTTCACCGCCATTAACAACCTTCTTGTTTAGTCCACCCTCCTTAGGGTTGAAATTGTCGTCGAGCTCAACAACAGTGCATCCACCGCTTCCTGTGAAGAGGTACTTCTTGCCATCCTCATCAAAGAAGAGTGAAGCGTCGTGCATGTGAGGAGGACGAGCAACAAGCGTCCAAGGACCTTCTGGACTATCTGCGCTAAACACAAATCCTTTGCCTGGTGCGCCATTAGCAGTAAACCACACCCAGAACTTGCCCATGTGGTAGCGGATGCTGCTTGCCCACTGACCTTGTCCATAGACTGTAGCCCCATCCTCAAGATTATAGCGAGGGCCGTCGTCAATACGGTCGAAGACATAGCTTGCTATCTCCCAGTTCACCATGTCCTTTGACTTCATCACAGGTCCGCCCGGCATAAGGTGCATTGTTGTGCTTATCATATAATATGTGTCAGCAACCTTGCACACACTCACGTCAGGCACGTCTGCGTTGATAACAGGATTTCGGAATGTCTCTTGAGCCTTCGCACCAAGCGAAAGCGCAGCAGACAGCAATGTCATTAGGAATACTTTTCTCATAATAGTTGTCTTAGTAAATATTTGGTATTTTAGTTATGCGGCTGCCAGGTCATTGTTTCACGACCTCCAGCCAGAGGATTTTTGGTCGTTTAAAAACATTTGGTGGATTAATCATCCGATGCAAAAGCAACTGAACAATTAATCCACCAAACAATATATTACAACTCTGAAAGTTCGATAATCTTATCAACAGCAGCAGAGAGACCGTCAGCGTTCTTACCGCCAGCAGTAGCGAAGTGCGCCTGACCGCCGCCACCGCCTTGGATAAGCTTACCTGCCTCACGAACAATCTTGCCTGCATTCTTGCCATCAGCAACGAGGTCGTCAGAGAATGCCACTGTGAGGCTTGGCTTTGCGCCAAGGGCTCCACCGAGAGCTACAACGAGCTTCTCTGTGAACTGAGCACGAAGCTGGAATGCGATATCCTTTGCTGCCTGAGCATCAATAGGAAGAACGGCAGCAATAACCTTTACGCCATTCACATCCTTAGCCTTGGCAATGATGTCCTTCTTCAACTCCTGAGCCTTCTGAGCCTTAAACTCATCAAGCTGTGCCTGAAGTTCCTTGTTCTCAGAAATAGCCTTTTCGATAGCACCACGAAGATCTGGCACATTGTTGAAGAGACCGCGAAGGTCTGCTACGAGATCCTGCATCTTGTCAAGTGACTCCTCGACAGCCTTGCCTGTGATTGCCTCAATACGGCGAACACCAGCTGCAACTGAGCTTTCTGAAATGATGCGAACCATACCAAGACGGCCTGTTGATGAAGCGTGGCAACCACCACAGAACTCAACGCTTGTGCCGAACTTGACAACACGAACCTTATCGCCATATTTCTCTCCGAAGAGGGCAATAGCGCCAAGCTTCTTTGCCTCCTCGATTGGATAGTCACGGAACTCCTCAAGCTGAATGTCCTCGCGAATCTTAGCATTTACAATATGCTCAACTTCACGAATCTGCTCTGGAGTGACCTTCTCAAAATGAGAGAAGTCGAAACGGAGGCTGTCGGCAGAAACGTATGAACCCTTCTGCTCAACGTGTGTGCCAAGCACCTCACGAAGAGCCTCATCGAGGAGGTGTGTGCATGTATGGTTTGCCTCGATAGCACGACGGCGTTCAACATCAACACAAGCCATGAACTCTGCATTAGCATCCTCTGGAAGCTTGTCAACGATGTGAACAGCCACACCATTTTCCTTCTTTGTATCGATAACCTTGATCTCCTCATTCTCAGAAACGAGCACGCCGGTATCTCCTACCTCACCACCCATCTCGCCGTAGAATGGAGTCTTATCAAGAATCATTTCGTATGCAGTACCCTTCTTCTGCTTAACCTCACGGTATTTAACAATGTGCGCAGGGTACTCAGTATAGTCATAGCCAACGAACTCACTCTCAACATCATTGATGACAACCCAGTCGCCAAGCTTCACCTCTGCAGCGTTGCGCGCACGATTCTTCTGCTCCTGCATGCATACGTCAAAGCCCTTCTCGTCAACAGTCATGCCCTGCTCACGGCAGATAAGCTCTGTGAGGTCGAGAGGGAAACCGAATGTGTCGAAGAGAGTGAATGCCTTGTCGCCAGCAATCTCTGTCTTGCCCTCAGCCTTTGTCTCATCGATAACACCCTGAAGGAGCTTGATACCATTCTCAAGAGTGCGGAGGAATGAGCTCTCCTCTTCCTGCATAACCTTCATGACAAGCTTCTGCTGAGCAGCAATCTCTGGGAATGCGTCGCCCATCTCTGCTACGAGTGTTGGCACGAGCTTATAGATGAATGCCTCTTTCTGTCCGAGGAATGTGTAGCCGTAGCGAACAGCACGGCGAAGGATGCGGCGGATAACATAGCCAGCCTTTGCATTTGAAGGAAGCTGTCCGTCAGCGATAGCGAATGCGATAGCACGGAGGTGGTCAACGATGACGCGAAGAGCAACATCTGTCTCTTCCTTGTCGCCATACTTAACGCCTGCCATGTCAGCCATAACCTTGATGAGTGGCTGGAACACATCAGTATCATAGTTTGACGTCTTGCCCTGAAGTGTGCGGACGAGACGCTCAAATCCCATACCTGTATCAATAACCTTTGCTGGAAGACCTTCGAGAGAGCCGTCAGCCTTGCGGTTGAACTGCATGAACACGAGGTTCCAAATCTCTATCACCTGTGGATGATCCTTATTTACGAGTTCACGTCCAGGAATCTTAGCCTTCTCCTCTGCTGAACGAGAGTCAACATGAAGCTCAGAACAAGGGCCGCAAGGACCTGTGTCACCCATTTCCCAGAAATTATCGTGCTTGTTGCCATTGATGATGTGATCCTTTGGAAGGAACTGCTCCCAGATAGAAGCAGCCTCATCATCACGAGCGAGACCTTCCTCTGCCGAACCCTCAAACACTGTTGCATAGAGGTCAGCAGGGTCTATCTTGAGAACATCAACGATATACTCCCATGCCCAAGAGATTGCCTCCTTCTTGAAATAGTCGCCAAACGACCAGTTGCCAAGCATCTCGAACATTGTGTGATGATATGTGTCATGTCCTACCTCTTCAAGGTCGTTGTGCTTACCAGACACACGAAGACACTTCTGACTGTCTGCCTGACGGCGGCACTTTGGAGTTGCATTACCAAGGATGATGTCCTTGAACTGGTTCATACCTGCATTGGTGAACATCAGCGTTGGGTCGTCCTTTACGACCATAGGAGCTGATGGCACGATGAGGTGCTCTTTGCTTTCAAAAAATGATTTGAAAGACTCACGGATTTCTTTTGCTGTCATATTATGTTATTTTAATTATTTCTCTGGATAAATTTTTGAGAGGAACTTCTCTCTTGGCACGATGAAGCGCAGATGCTTTCCTTCGCCTATCACAGTATCGCCCATCATGGCTTTGACATCGAAATAGAGCTTCTTGCCCTCAATCTTTGTCAGTGTGGCTGTCGCCTTAACCTCCGCTCCGAGCGGTGATGGTGCGAGATGAGAGGATTCAATATGCCCTCCTACTGTTGTCATACCTTCCTCCATATAAGGAGCCACGCAGTTCATTGCTGCATTCTCCATGAGAGCCATCATTGCCGGAGTAGCAAACACAGGCATATCGCCTGAGCCCATAGTCTGGGCGAACAAGCTCTCTGTCACCGTAATGGTGCTTGTATATTCTATTCCTTCTTTCATTGTCACAAATTCTTCTGCTTTAATAATGTCGCTGGCGTGATCCACATCGAGAATCTTGCTGAACGGATACGCCTTGAGTTTCAATCCGTCATACACAAGCTGACGCTGGAAGTTACGCATTCTCGACTGCCCTTCAGCTATACATTTGTCTATCACAGCAAATGAGCTGCCGTCCAAGCAGTATATGCCGCCAGATATGTATCTCTGCAATTCCGCATCGTAGAATCCTGTAATATTAAGTTCGTCATCCGTGCCTATATACAGCGGTTTCTCATCATCAATATAATCCGTCACAGCCATCATTCCATCGCAGTCAGACATGCTCCATGCATCGATGTAAGCCTTGAACTCCCTTTCTCTGAAGATTGTGTCAACAGTGGTGAGGCAGAACTTGCCCTCTCCCATTATCTGGCGGAGTTCATAGAAGCTATGCATAGACGACGGCGTAGTCTTCACTACAAGGCGAATTTTCTCGTTTGTATCCTGCAGCATCCGCAGATGCTCCTGAGTGAGTGGCGTGAGATTGTTGGTTATGATGAATATCTCTTCCGCACCACATGCCTCAAATATGCGTATCAAACGGTCTATCATCGCCTCGCCGCCAATTTTCACCAACGGCTTTGGCAGTTCTACACCCTCCTGAGCAAGACGAGACCCCTCGCCTGCAGCAAGAATGGCGAAAGTCTTGCATTTGTTGTTCTTTTTAGTATCTTTTCCCATTGATTTTACGCATACATCCTATTTCAACGTGCAAAGATACACTATTTAATATTAAAAAAGTTGAAATCCCCTACATATTTAAAATAAAAGCATTAGTTTTGCATTGAATTATTCATTTTACTAACGAAAAGTAAATAAAATTAATATAATCATTAAAACCTAACAAAAATTATGGTAGCAACAATTATCATCGCTGTAGTGCTTGTCATTTTGGCTTTCTTCTGCATTGGCAACTACAACTCTCTCGTGACACTTCGCAACAATCGTGAAAACGCATTCGCCGACATCGACGTGCAGCTCAAGTATCGTTTCGACCTTCTGCCAAACCTCGTTGCCACAGTAAAGGGCTATGCCACTCACGAAAAGGAGCTTTTGGAGAACATCACCAAGGCACGTTCTATGGGTATGAGCGCACAGTCTGTTGACGACAAGGTCAAGAGCGACCAGCAGATGTCATCCCTCCTCGGCTCTTTCAAGGTTGCTATGGAGGCTTATCCAGAACTCAAAGCAAACACTAACTTCCTCAAGCTTCAAGACGAGCTTACTGACATCGAGCACAAGCTTGCTGCTGCTCGCCGCTATTTCAACTCTGCAACTCGCGAGTACAACAACGCTGTCGAGACATTCCCTGGCGTAATCTTCGCAGGTATGTTCCATTTCCAGCGCGGTGCAATGTATGAGGTTGACGCTTCAGAGCGCGCTATGGTCAACAAGGCACCAGAAGTAAAATTCTAAAGCAAGTCAATAAATGAAATATGTAGGCATACAGACACAAATCAGTAGGAACAATTTCAATTCGTTCCTACTGATATGTATGTTTCCGTGCATAATCCTCGGCATGCTGTGGGTGTTCTGCTGCATCTTCGGCTATCAGGAAGTGCCCCAATACAATATTTACGGCGAGGAAAGCTCCTACTATTCTTACTTCGACTTCGATGTTGTCAATGACGCATGGATGACAAGCGCTCCTATTGCATCTGTCATAACAGGAGTGTGGCTGATTATCGCGTATTTCTACAACGTGAAGATGATTCAGAAAATCACTGGCGCAAAGCCTCTTGAGCGCAAAGACAACCCAAGAGTGTACAATCTTGTGGAGAACCTCTGCATCTCTTGCGGCATGACAATGCCTAAGGTGAATATCATCTACGATGACCAGCTCAACGCCTTCGCATCCGGCATAAACGAGAAGACTTACACTGTCACGCTCACACAAGGCATCATCGACTGCCTCAACGACGAAGAACTTGAAGGTGTTATTGCGCATGAGCTGACCCACATCCGCAACCGTGACACCAAGGTGCTCATCATCAGCATCGTCTTTGTGGGCATCCTGTCCACCGTGCTTTCATTCATATCGCAGTTCGGTCTTCGTCTATTCCTCTATGGCGGAAGCAGCCGAAGCCGCAGCAGCGAGAAAAAAGGATCTAGTGGCGCAGCAGTTATAGTCGTCATCCTTGCCGCAATTGTGTGTACAGCTATTGCCTACTTCCTCACTCTCCTCACACGCTTCGCCATCTCACGCAAACGAGAGTTCATGGCTGACGCAGGAGGAGCAGAACTCACACATAACCCACTTGCTCTGGCATCTGCACTTCGCAAGATTTCAGGCAACCCAGGACTGGGGAATATCAAACGAGAGGATGTTGCACAGCTGTTCATCATCCACCCTAAAGACATAAAGCAGAGCTTCTTAGACAAGCTTCAGTCAATATTCAGCACACACCCCGACACAGAGGAGCGCATACGCATCCTGGAGCAGTTCTAAACTGCACAGAAAAGCAGAACCGCCAACAGGGCGCAGACATAATACTACATCAAAGCCGTTTCAGATTCAAGAATGTATTGCTTTCATTTTTGGTCTGAAACGGCTTTGCTATGTATTATCAACGGCATTTTTCCCACAATTATAATATGTAAAGCATCATTTACCAATAATCAGCACTGAATATTAAGAAAAAAGACTTATCTTTGTCGAAAATCTAACAGACGGGCATATCAAATATGTCCTACTAACAATTCTTGATAACTAACATGAAGAAAAACCTAATTCTCGCAGCCATAACGCTGCTTTCACCCTCACTCTATGCACAAGAATATGCTATTCCTGTATCTGAAGCCGACGAGCCAATGGCAAGCGGACAGTTTCAACCCACATGGGAGTCGCTCAGCCAGTATCAAGTGCCAGAGTGGTTTCGTGATGCCAAGTTCGGAATCTGGGCGCATTGGGGTCCTCAATGCGTAGAAGGCTCTGGCGACTGGATGGCTCGTGAGATGTACATGGAGGGCAGCGGCAAATACAGGTATCACTGTGACAACTACGGCCACCCGTCCGACTTCGGTTTCAAAGATGTACTCCCGCTTTTCAAGGCAGAGAACTGGACACCGGAAGAGCTTGTCAAGTTTTACAAAGAGGAGGTAGGAGCGCAGTATTTCTTCGCCCTGGGCAATCATCATGACAATTTTGACCTATGGGACTCAAAATATCAAGAATGGAATTCGCTGAAGATAGGTCCTCACAAAGATATACTCGACGGATGGGCAAAAGCAGCGAAGAAAGCAGGCCTTCCTTTCGGCATCTCATTCCATGCCGACCACGCATGGACTTGGTATGAGCCATCACGCCGTTTCGACCTCAAAGGAGAGAGGATAGGCGTGAAGTATGACGGCTGGCTCACAAAGGAGGACGGCTACACACTCAATGCTGACGGCACAGAGAAATGGTGGAAAGGTCTCGACCCGCAGAATCTCTACGCACAAAACCACGACTTCTCTGACCGCACGTGGGATAACGGCGCAATACACAGTCAATGGGGATGGGAGAATGGCGCATGCATGCCTTCTCAGCAGTTTGTGACAAACTTCTACAATCGCACTCTTGATGCCATCAACCGCTACAATCCCGACCTCATATATTTTGATGTCACCGTTCTTCCTTTCTACCCTGTCAGCGACGCTGGCATGAAAATTGCGGCACACATGTACAACCACAGCAGCTCCATCCACAAAGGCAAGAACGAAGCCGTAGTGTTCGGCAAGATACTCACCGACGACATGAAGAAAGCCCTTGTGTGGGATGTGGAGCGAGGAGCGCCAAACAAAATCATGGAAAACCCATGGCAATGCTGCAACTGCATCGGCGACTGGCATTACAACACCAACACTTACCGCAAAGGCCATTATAAGAACGCATCCACAATAGCCAAACTGCTCGTTGACATCGTGTCAAAGAATGGCAACATGCTCCTCTCTGTGCCTCTGCGCGCAGACGGCACACCCGACGAGAAGGAGCTCGCCATACTCAAGGAGTTTGGCGCATGGATGAAAATCAACAGCGAGAGCATCGTCAAAACTCGTCCGTGGACAATCTTCGGTGAGGGTCCAATAGCCAATGCCGACATCAACATCAACGCACAAGGTTTCAACGACGGCAACTACACAAAGGCAGGCAGCAACGAGATACGTTTCACCCAGACAGACAAATACTTATATGTCAGTGCGCTCGCCTGGCCTAAAGACCAGAAGGTGTCTGTCAAGGCTCTCTCTGAGGGGAACGCACTTTATCCATCTGCCATAAAATCCGTCGAACTTCTTGGCTACGGCAAGGTGCAGTTTGAACGCACAGCAGATGCACTCATTGTCACCCTGCCCGACAACATCAACAACATAATGCCTGTTTTGAGAATACGAAAAAACACGAAATAAATCACAATGATAAGACAATACTACGAAAGGAAATTCACGCGTAAAGGCTCCTACAGGGCTGGACGCAACTGCCTGTACCTATGGTTCGCCATCATAGGAGTGCTCTGCGCCATCTGTCTGCCGCTCACGCATTTCCTTACCGAAGACAACTACACCCTCACGACAAAAGGCATAATATATATTGCCGCCATGCTCATCGCAGCAGCTTTCGCCTTGAGAGAGCATTTCAAGATCCCAGCATCATCACTCACTATAGACAGCAGCGGCATCCAATTCAGCGGTTCACCTCTCATCAGATGGGACGGCGTGCAGAATGTCTCTGTCACCGACACTCAGCTGTCTGCGCCATACGGCAAAAACTTCAATGTCATCAGCGCAAGAAACAAGTTTCTCAACATCCAACACAAAGACGGCAGCTTCGCCACTTACTGTCTGGACAGCCTTTCGTTCAACCCTCTCGCCCTGCTTGTCGCTATCAATGTGTTCTCCCATCACGACTACTGCGATGCAAAGGGTGAGGAGCGTTCTTTCGCAAAACTCATGTGGCTGCTCGTTGTGGCAATAACAGCAATAACAATTTACTGCATTTACAATGTGAGTTCTTAAGTTTGTGAGTTTTTAAGTTTGTGAGTTTGTGAGTTCAAACTCAAGAACTCAAAAACTCAAGAACTTAAGAACTTAAAAACTCAAACAACTTAAAAACTTAAAAACTCAAACAACTAACAGAATATGAAACACCTGACATTACTTCTCCTACTTATCTTCTCATCATCCGCCTTCGCACAAATCAAGGTGGCATGTGTTGGCAACAGCATCACCTATGGCCATGGCATCGAAGACCGCGAGCACGACACCTACCCTGCTCAGCTGCAGGCCATGCTTGGCGACTCATTCCTCGTCGAAAACTTCGGTGTCAGCGGCACGACAGCACAGAAAGAGGGTGACTTCCCATGGACATCAACAAAGGAATACGAGAAGGCGAAAGCTTTCCTCCCTGATGTCGTGGTCATCAAACTCGGCACAAACGACTCCAAGCCACAGAACTGGGTGGGCAGCGAACGCTTCACAAGCAACCTCGAGACTTTGGCAAACGAATTTGCCAGCCTCTCCTCACATCCACGCATCATCATCGCCCTGCCAGCCAAGGCTTTCGAGTTCAGATGGAGCATCCGCGACAGCGTCATCTGCTCTGGCGAACTCAAGCAGATAAAGAAGATGGCAAAGACAAACAGATGGAGATGTATCGACCTCTACAAGATTACAGCGAAGATACCTGAGAGTTTTCCCGACGGCATACATCCTAACCCACAAGGAGCAGGCGTAATAGCAACAGAAGTGAAAAAGGCTGTAATAAAGGAGGCGACAAAAAAATTAACAATTAATAATTAACAATTTCAAGCTGTACTTTACGCTACGCGCCAAGAAAAAAATACATAAAAACACACAAAAATAAATAAAAACGATACATGTTAATTATATCCATTCTTTAGCGAAGGATATATTTTTCCTATTTTTATCTATTTTTACATATTTTCTTTTATGCGCGAAGCGTCAATCATCCAAGTACAGGTTGAATAATTTTGAACACCTACTTATATACTTATATATGCAAATCTCTATTGAATCTTTGAACTTGCTTATGCTGAATGTCGGTCTTGCCCGACATAATGGCGACTGGAACTGGAGCAATGTTGACTCACCCTTCACACGCATCTACCTCGTAACGCAGGGCAAGGCAAGACTTCACCTCGGAGACCGCGTCGTGGACTTGCGTCCTGGACATCTCTACGTCATACCCGCACACACAGCACACAGCTACGAATGCGACGGCTTGTTCACCCATTACTACCTCCATGTCTATGAGGGATACAAGAACGAGACAGACATCTTCGACTTCTTTGAGTTCCCTACCGAAGCGGAAGCAAATCCGTTAGATGCCGAGCTGTTCGAACAGATGTGCCAAATGCACCCAGAAGCAAAACTGCCTGCCAGCGACCCTACACTCTATGACAACAGCAAAATCTTCACCAGCAATGTGAACAGATACAAGAACCTGCCCCTCCACGAGAAACTGCAGCTCAGAGGCACAATCCTCATGCTTCTATCAAGGTTCTTCAAGGAGGCAACCCCTAAGCAGTGGACTGAAGACGAAAGAATCTCCAGAGTGCAGAAATACATCCACGACCACATATACGAAGACATCGACATCAACACACTCGCATCCATCGCCTGTGTTACGAAGTCCTATCTCATCCGACTCTTCACACAGATGTGCGGAATGCCACCACTGCAATACATCAACCAGAAAAAGATTGAACGCGCACAGCTGCTGCTCATCACCGACAACATGCCTATCAAGGAGCTTGCATACAAACTTGGCTTCAACGACCATTCGTATTTCATACGCATGTTCAAGAAGTCCACAGGTATGTCACCTCAGGTTTACAGAAAGAGCATAAAATAGCGCAAACACAAGCCGATGTCAATTTTGTCCTATATAGTTCCAATAAAGTAAAACACAAATCTCTTTGTATTATGTAACTTTGCACTCAGAGAAGAAATGGCAGTTTTTACGCCTTTCTCCTCTGGGTGCAATTTTTATTTAGCAGGCATTCATAATGTAAATCTGACGCCTATTCAGGCATATATTCTATGAACGGTTATCCACAACAGAAATTCAGCTGCGCCACAAAGCGCTATGTTCAGACCCTCGAACTGAAATCAAACGAAGAAGCACGACGCGAATATATCAAATGGCACTCTGAGGAGTTTCATTGGAAAGAGATTCGTGACGGCATCCGCGAAGTAGGAATCCTCGAAATGGAGATATACATCATCGGCAACCGCCTTGTGATGATTGTCGATGCACCAGAGGACTTCGACTGGGACGCAGCAATGGCGAAACTTGCCACCCTGCCCCGACAGGCGGAATGGGAAGCATTCGTCAGCCAGTTCCAAGGATGCAGCGCTGAAGCCACCAGCGATGAGAAATGGCAGATGATGGAACGCATGTTCAAGCTTTATTGAAAGAGCACCAGCGATTCCAATCAATCAAATCGAATAATCGATTAATCAATCCATCGATTCCAATCGATTATCGATCCATCGAAAAACCGAAAACCGAAAATTCAACAAAAAAAATGAAATACTACGATTTAGGCAAGACAGGGTTGAAAATCTCCAACCTATGTTTTGGAGCATCAAGCTTAGGAAGCGTGTTCCACGAGACAAAAGAAGCAGAAAGCATCAAAGCTGTAGAGACTGCTATTGAAGGCGGCATCAACTTTATTGATGTCAGTCCGTATTATGGTCATTACAAGGCAGAGACCGTGCTTGGCAAGGCACTCAAGATTCTGCCACGCGACAAGTATTACCTCTCCACAAAGGTGGGACGCTACGGCAAAGACGGCGTCAACACATGGGATTACTCAGGAAAGCGCGCACAAGAGAGCGTGTATGAGAGCATGGAACGCCTCAACATCGACTATATCGACCTTATAAACGTGCACGACATCGAGTTCCAGGCTGCTCTGCCTGGCGGTCTGCAGAAGGTTGTGGACGAGACTCTCCCTGCTCTGGTGGAACTTCGTGAGAAGGGTGTTGTGGGCCACGTCGGCATCACTGACCTTCAACTTGAAAATCTCAAGTGGGTCATCGACCACTGCGCTGACGGCACAGTAGAGAGCGTGCTCAATTTCTGCCACTACTGCCTTAACGATGACAAGCTCAATGATTTCCTCGACTATTTCGAAAGCAAGAACATCGGCGTCATCAACGCTTCTCCGCTGTCTATGGGACTGCTCACCAAGCGCGGCGTGCCTGACTGGCACCCAGCACCAAAGCCTCTCGTCGAAGCATGCGCAAAGGCTGCAGCACACTGCGAGGCTAAGGGCTATCCTATCGAGAAACTCGCTGTACAGTATTCAGTAAGCAACCCACGCATTGCTGGCACATTGTTCTCTTCTGCCAACCCAGAGAATGTGAAGCGCAACATCCAATGGGCAAGCGAGGAACCTGACTGGCAGCTCGTCAAGGAGGTGCAGGACATCATCGGCGACCAGAAGAGAGTGAGCTGGGCTAATTCATAATCCACCAACCATCTGCCTATGACTATCATTGATGCACACTCCCACCTTTGGCTTCGGCAAGACACAAAGGTTGACGGAAAGACAATAAAAACGCTGACTAACGGCAGGAGCATCTTCCTTGATGAGGAGGTGCAGATGATTCCGCCTTTCATGATTGACGGCGTCAATTCCGCTGAGGTGTTCCTTTCCAACATGAATTACGCCCAGGTGGGCGGCGCTGTTGTCGTGCAGGAGATCATCGACGGCAACCAGAACGAATACCTCAAAGAGGTGCAGGCTAAATATGCCGACCGCTTCTTCACTATGGGAATGACGGAGTTCAGATATGGAGCCGACTTCATGGCAGGCGCACAAGCTGTTGCCGACGCAGGATTCCGCGGACTGGCAATCCCTGGCCATCGCCTGCTCTCTGTGCCTACATCAGAAAGCGAGAAGGAGTTTGTGACACTCCACCTCAACTCTCCCGAACTTATGGAGATGTTCAAGATGCTGGAGCAGAAAGGGATGATTCTCTCCATGTGCCTTGGCGATGACGAAGCGCAGATCAGGGAGATGGCAGAAGTCATACAGGAATGCCCTGACCTGAAAGTCGCTATCGGCCACTTCGGCATGGTCACCACACCATCGTTCGAAAGTCAGGTAAAACTCGCTCTTGAAGGCAAGAATGTGATGATTGAGTCGGGAGGCATAACATGGCTTTACAATAGCGAGTTCTACCCTTACCCATCTGCAATAAAGAGCATCAAGCAAGCTGCCGACTGGGTGGGCATGGAGCGACTTATGTGGGGAAGCGACTACCCTCGCACAATAACCGCCATCACATACAAGATGTCATACGATTTCATAACGAAGTCGAAAGAACTCTCTGAGGCAGACAAGGCAAAGTTCCTCGGAGAGAATGCCGTGCAGTTCTACGGATTCAAGAATCTCCCCGAACTGCCTTACATAAAAAATATGAGTGAGTGACGGAGTTAAGAATTAAGAATTAAGAATTCAAAATTAAGAGTTAAGAATTAAGAATTAAGAATTCAAGTTTCGCTCCACTTGATATGGAAGTTAAAGAAGTTAAGGAAATTAAAGGAGTTAAAGACGTTACTGTCGCTGTTGGTATCGTCTTTAACTTCCCCAAGCGACGAAGGAGCTAACTTCTTTAACTCCTTTAACTCCCCACAAGTAAGCAAGTTAAGAACTTGCGTTATCGCTTGCGCTTTCGCAGAAAGAAACTTGAATTAAGAATTAAGATCGAAGAATTAGCAATGAGCACCTTGCTAAACATCAAATGTTTTCTTTTGTTTTCTGTGTTTTCTTTTGTTTTCTTAATTGACGCTAAGCGCAAGGAAATGGACCTCGCATTTCGTAATTCGTATCTCGTATCTCATATCTCGTAATTCGTAATTCGTATTTCGTAATTTGTATTTCGTAATTCGTATTTCGTATTTCGTATTTCGTATTTCGTATTTCGTATTTAAATAGTGCAATCAATAACACACATTATGAAAGCAATACAGATTTCACATAATCAGGAACTCAACATCATCGACATTGAGAAACCTGCAGTAGGAGCTGGCGAAGTGCTCCTCAAATTGAGCTACGTCGGTTTCTGCGGCTCAGACATCAACACATTCATGGGACGCAACACAATGGCTCTCAACCCAGTTATCCCTGGCCATGAGATTGGCGCAGTAATCGAAGCTGTGGGCGAGGGCGTGCCAGAGAACCTCAAGCCTGGCATGGTAGTGACTTGCAACCCTTACACAAACTGCAACAACTGTGCATCATGCCGCAATGGACGCGTCAACGCTTGCGAACACAATGAGACTCTCGGCGTTCAGCGCAACGGTGCCATGAAGGAGTACATCGCACTCCCTTGGGAGAAGATTATCCCTGCAGGCAACCTTGACGCAAAGACTACCGCCATCGTCGAACCGATGTCTGTCGGCTTCCATGCTGTCAACCGCTCACAGGTCACAGACATTGATGTTGTCATGGTCATCGGATGCGGAATGGTGGGACTCGGCGCTGTTGTCCGTTCTGCACTTCGTGGCGCAACAGTCATTGCTGCCGATATTGACGACGACAAGCTCGAACTTGCAAAGCGTCTCGGCGCAAAATACGCTATCAACACAAAGACAGAAGACGCTCATGCACGTCTCGCCGAAATCACTGGAGGCTTCGGCCCTGACGTTGTGATTGAGGCTGTTGGTTCACCTTTCACCTATCAGATGGCTGTCAATGAGGTGGCTTTCACAGGACGTGTAACATGCATCGGCTATGCTAAGAGCGAGGTGTCATTCCAAACTAAATATTTCGTACAGAAAGAACTTGACATTCGCGGTTCACGCAACGCACAGCCAAGCGACTTCCGCGCTGTAATACAGTATCTCGAACGCGGCACATGCCCTACTGAAGAGCTTATCACAAAGGTCATCGCTCCTGAGGAGGCTCTCGACACCATGAAGTGGTGGAGCGAAAATCCTGGCAAGGTATTCCGAATCCTTGTTAAGTTTTAGTCCGAATTTCTGACTACGCAATTACACCAGCACATAACAAGGGCGCAGAAAAAGCATGAAAATATCTCATGACTTTTTCTGCGCCCTCATCATTTTCTCTTTCATGCTTCTCTTGATATGGAAGTTGAAGAAGTTTAAAGGAATTAAGGAAGTTAAAGGAGTTAAAGACGTTACTATCGCTGTTGGTATCGAGTTAAAAGTCTATCTGCTAACTCTTAATTCTTAATTTTGAATTCTTAATTCTTAATTCTTAATTCTTAATTCTTAATTCTTAATTCTTAATTCTTAATTAATCCAATCCTCTCAATAGCATCTGCCACACCATCTTCTTCGTTGCTGAGGGTAATATAATCGGCAACAGCCTTGACTGTATCTTTAGCGTTAGCCATGGCAATGCCCATGCCTGCATACTCAATCATCCCCCGGTCATTGTAGCCGTCGCCAAAAGCCATCAGCTGCTCACGCGTCAAACCTAAATGGTCGAGCAGATTGGAAAGTCCGACAGACTTCTCCACACCCTGAGGTACGACTTCAAGGAAGAAAGCCTCACTGCGATATGCATTCGCCATACCTTCTACGGCATCCACAACAACAGGTTCAAATCTTGCCAGTTCATCGGGATCGCCTACAATCATACACTTGTTGACATCATAATCCAAAGCGTCGCAGAAGTCATCCACCTTCCTGACAGCCATCTTATTGCCACGAGAGGAATGCTGCACATACTGATTATCTGGATGTTCTGTTATTATCTCCTTGCCACAATATGTGAAAATCGTGAAACCATGCTTCTTTGCCACATCACAGACAACAGGTTTCACATCATCAGCAAGACACACAGAATATACCGTCTCTTTCGTTGCCCAGTCAACAATCTGTCCTCCGTTGTAAGCCACAACAAAACCTCCATATTCTCCTATTCGCAGTTCGTCAGCAAGAGGAGCTATGCCATAAGCAGGACGACCGCTGCAGATGACAATCTTCACGCCCATCTCCTGCGCCTTTATCACAGCATCACGAGTGCGCGGGGATATTGTCTTGTCGTTTCGTGTCAGAGTGCCATCGATATCTAAAGCTATAACCTTATATTCCTTCATCTATTCTCAGCATTATTCAACATTTTTCGTTTGCAAAGATAACATTTTTCACTGACTTTTTTGACATCAAGCAAAAAATAACGAAATTTGTCTATCAGTAAACATCATCACTTTTATATGGAAAAAGAATATATCGTACTGAGTCGGCAAGACGCCGTGGCTCGTAACAACACACCTTACGTGAATCTTAAAATTGCCAACCTTGATGGCAATGAGACTCTATGCGTGTTTGACGTAGACAAAAACAGCGGTCCAGCCATCGGCCAGCTTGTGAGATTCAAAGTCATACGTGAAAATCAGGGCAAGAAATCTTCAAATGCCAGCGAGATGTCTGTCGGCATGATGGCGCAGGAGGGACATGAACTCTATCACCTCATCCCTCGTCCCATAAAGCGTGAACTGTGGGACAGCAGCATAGCCGCCCTGCTCTCATTCTGCAAAGACGAGAAACTTATGGATTTCATCAAGAAATATGCTGATGACCTGTATCCGAAATACAGCAAATACCCTGCAGCCACCTCTGTGCATCACGCCTTCCCTGGCGGCCTTCTCAACCACACCTATCAGATGCTTCATCTCCTTGAAGGCATCTACCCTGTCTATCCGTATCCTGACGACATAAAGATAGAGCGCATAATCATCGGAATACTCTTCCACGACTGGGGCAAGCTGTGCGAGTACACCACAGACGGAGAGACACAGGAGAACATGTATCTGCTCGGCCACATCTATATGTCTGCCAACTATCTCAACAACCTGCTGCGCGAAATCGGCATCGACAAGCGCGAGATAAACTTCATCGTGCATTGTGTGCTTGCCCATCATGGTCAGCTGGAATATGGCAGCCCTGTCATGCCTTGCATCCCAGAAGCCCAGCTCATCAACTATGTCGATAATATCTCGGCAAAAGCTGACGTGTTCAACACATCAGGCAACATGGAGAAAGCTTTTGCTCTCGGCACTACGGTGGTTAAGTGATTTGAGTTTGTGAGTTTGTGAGTTTTTGAGTTCTTAAGTTTGTAAGTTTGTGAGTTCTTAAGTTTGTGAGTTGAGTCACCCCAAACCACCAAACCACTAAACCACTAATCACCACAAAACCACCAATCACCCCAAACCACTAAACGACAAAACCACTAAACGACAAAACCACTAAACCTCACTTATCCTTTATCCTTATCGGCACCTTATATCCTATTTTGTATATGGTGTCGAAATGAGGCAGCCAGATATTCTCCTGGTATTCACCCAGCTGCAATCCGTAGAAGTATGTGCCCGACAAGCGATGCTGCATCATCTTGTCGAGCAGAGGCTTCTTTACAAGAGGCATGCGGAAGTCGCCGATAAGCAGCACATCAGCACTCATATACGACGGAGTGCCTTCGAGCAGAGTGATGACCTGCGTCAGCATCTTTGTGGCATCGGTATTGCCTGTTGACTCATGCGCGAAGAAGTCGAGCAGCCGTGCCCTGTCGCGATGAGCATCTATAGGGCGTGCCGACACAGAAAAGGCGATGATGAAAAGCTGTCGATGCTGCCGGCGAGAGAGGTTCACGAGATTGAGGATTAGTGAGCGGGCTATATTGGCTGGAATGCCCTGCATGCTTCCTGACGTGTCAATGCACGCTATCATTGGACCTGCCTGTTTGGCACGCTTACGTTCAAGACGCTTATTCGGGTTGAGCTGCTCGCTCTTATGCAGGAAATTCTGCAGTTTGTTTGTGGAATATTTAAGTAGGAACAGTTCCTGGAAGTCGTCATCAGCCATCAGCACCATCTCGGCAGGCAGCAGTGAATCTATGCGGTTGCTTGTCGTTATTCCCTGTATATCGCTCTTTGCCGAATGTTCTATCTTTGCGCTGTTGCCCGTGCCGACCCACATCGACTTGTCGCCTTCCGGACATATCACTCGTCCCATGAGATTCGCCACCTTAGAAAGTACCGGATAGTCTTTCTGTAGTTCAACAAGACGGCGAAGGCGCTCAAAATCATATTCATTCCACTCACCGCCCATCATGCCCCATGCCTGATGAAACACCTCATGAGGCACAGCATGGCCTGCCAGATAATCAGGGATATTGCCAAGCTGAAGGTCGAGTTTCTTCTTCAGATTCTGCTTCCTTGCCTCCACCTCTTCCCTCTGCTGCTGAAACAGGCTCTCATCTAATGCCATGATATAATCCTTGTAAAGGCTCTCCCACAGCTCTGTCTTGCTGAGATTATCTGGATTGTCAAACTTATTCTTATAATAGGCAGAGCGGAAGCCATATTTCTCATACTCCCTCTCCACCATCTCTATCAATGCCTGCCATCCGTCTTTGCGTTTCTGGTCGCTCCATTCGATGGCATCCCTCACGCCATTCATCTCCGACTGCTTACGGTTGAAATTGAAGCTGCTGCGCTTCAGACAGGCATCAACGAACGACACCATTGCGTCAACGAAGATGCGGGCATGAACATCATCCGTCCACACCTTGACCTGCAGTTCGGCATCATGCATGGTCGAAACAAGATAGTCGTATATCGGGTCGCCAACACTTTCTGCCGGCACAACACCTCGCTCTGCAAAATCCTCGAGAAGACGCAGGTAGAAATACTCATCCAGATTCTGATTACTCGCCATAGAGAAGCTGTTGCAGGTCATACCTCAGAAGAGCAATCTTGCGATTTATCTCTTTCGTCTGCCTGTCTATCTCCTGTTTATCATCCTGAGTGACAAACAGATTGTTGAATACCAGTTCCTGCGACACATCTCTCACTCCGCCGGCAAGATTCTCCACCAGCTGTTCGTAGTCAACATTAGCAAGCGTTGCCACATTGGTGTCTATAGGCGCCTGACGCTGTCCTCTTGCAAGCTGATGGATAGGATACTGCACGCCATTGATGTAGATATTGTCATTGTCGCGATACAGTTTCACCCTCACCATCTGCACATTGGCATTCTGCATAGCGAGGCTGTCCGACTGCATCAAGACGATGTTACGCTTCGTGTTGTGCGTATCTTGGCATATCACGCCTTCGAGAGGGGCGTTCTCACGACTGTAGCCTTTCATCTTCTTATAGTCAACAAAGAATATGTATGTGTTGCCAGTGCCGTATTTGTCTATGCGGTAATAGAAGCTGTCGAACAGCTCCTTGTTGTCGTCACGGTGGTAATCCTCTGCCCTTGCCTCTGCCAACGCCCTGCGAGCACGTGCGCGCTTCACCTCGACAGCCAATGCCGATGCAAGCCTCTCTATCTTGTCAGCATAGGCGACAAAGAACGACCTGACGACTACAGGACGAATGAAAGGTATCTCCTCTGGCTCGTTCCACAAGCAATAGACAAGGGGTATCATATCTGACACCGCCACACTTGCCCTTCCATGTATGAAAGCTGAGGCGCGAAGCAGACGGACGATATGCTTCCATCGCCTGTCGCTGATGTATATGTGATGCACACGTGATGCCCCCTCGGCAGTATCGTCTGTAAGTGTCAGCCTCTGTATGTGCTGACGTATGTAGGTGATAGATTTCAGCACATCATCATCTATGCCTATCCTGCTTATCCTCTGCGTCCAGTCGGCATACTCCTCAGCAGTAATGAGAAGAGAGTCATCAATGTCGGGTGCGGCATTCTCTTCTGACTCGTCACGCAGAAGATGATAGAAATTCTCTTCATTCTTGACACATCCCGACACTATTCGTACAAGGAATCTGTCCCACAGAGCCTCAAGACCTTCACCGTCAGCAGGCAGTTCATTGCTCGCACCAATCAGCAGCTTGAGAGGCACATGCAATTCATCATTCCCATTGCGATATGTCTTTTCGTTTATGATTGTAAGGAGCGTGTTGAGTATGGATGGACCTGCTTTCCATATCTCGTCAAGGAAAGCAATGTCGGCAGTAGGCATAAAACCGTCGAGGTTACGCTCATACACGTCGGATGTCTTGAGACGGCTGATGCTCACAGGACCGAAAATCTCGTCAGGGGTGGAGAATCTCGACATGAGATACTCAAATGACTTCGCCCCGGAGAATGCCGCCTTTATCCTCCTCGCCACCATACTTTTCGCCACTCCTGGAGGGCCAAGGAGCAGCACACTCTCACCAGCCAAAGCAGCAAGCAGCGAAAGCCCTATCTCCGTGTCCTTTTCGTACACTCCCTCGTTGAGTCGGGAGAGCAGCGTCTGAAATCGTTCTTTTATATCCATAGTTTCAAATAATTAGCATGTCCGATGATCTCTTAGCCTACTGCTATTTCGACCTGCATTTTAATACTATTGTATTTCTTTGTCAGCTCTTTCTTGCATCCAGAAAAGCCAACCTCTCTATTTTACGCTTATTTTTGAAACCTTCTTTTTATTATCCACGCTTACCAATACAAGATACATCCCTTTCTTTAACGATGACAATTTGATAGTTGTTACCAAACCATTTGTAAATGATGACATCTTTAATGCACCTGCAGATGAATATATCCTAACAATACCTTTAGAATTTTCACATTCTTCTGGCATTGTAATTTTTGCATTCTTGCCTGCAGTTTCTATTTCGCAGCCTTCAAGAATTCCAAGTTCGTCATCATTGCTGCTTGGGAAAATTCTTGCCTTTGCTTCAAGCAAATCCTCCCAAAGCTCATCTTCAATGTTCTCGGGGGTTTGCTGTACAATGCTACCGCTTGCGTCATAACTGAAAACAAGCTCATCTATTTCTATGTCTTCTTGGGCGTATGATGCATGCGCCACTGCTATTGCCAATAGGCATGTTACTATTTTACTTTTCATATTGCTCTTCTTTTATACTAATACTGTCTTGCTGAGGTCCGCCAGTGTAAACAATTGTGTAGTTTTTTGATTCCAACATACTATGAGTATATGCATAACAATCGACAAGTTCTTTATCTATAATCTCTTGTTCCGAGTATTCATTTAATATTGTTTGTTTAACAAAAGTAAAATTGGTTATTATATATCCCCTCGGTATGTCAACAACCGTAAAACTGTTTGGTAAAACCATATCTACTCCGTATAGCTGCTTAAGAACAAAGTAGTATTTTGCTTTTAACCTAATGCCATCGTGTGCAAAAAACACAGTGTCATTTGTTTTATTTTCAATTGTAACTGACAATTTAGACCAACCTGTCTTTTCGCAAGCAGATGCTGTAAATAATAATAAAATGCAGCAAATTAATATAGTGATATTCTTATTCATTTTGATGATAAACGACATATAAATATTTTTGATTGCCTACTTAGTTAATAGTATCTTTCCTTTCGTATTGTTCTTCTTTTAGATTAATACTATCTTGCTGTTGCTCGCCTGTGTACACTATCTTAAAGTCTCTCCATTTCAAGTAGTCATAAGTATATGTATAGTACTCTGCAATATCTTTCTCAATGATTTCCTCTTTTGTATATTTGTCTAATGTCCTTTGTTTGACGATTGTTAAATATAAAATCTCGCTTCCATCTTCTTTTATAGATATACGATTAGATGTTTCTTTCGGATTCAGACATACAAGATTATCTGACCACCCAAATCCATATATTATATCCATATCCACTTTGATGGGAGAATAAAAGTACAATATACTGTCTTCCGACTTGTTTTCTATAGTGATAGTTTTATAATGAATTCTTACACCAGGTTCTTCTGCACACTTTATTGCTGTAGAAAGAATAAATAAATTACATAATAAAAAATATACAAAAAATCTTTTCATATTAACTTCGTTTTATAATATAATAAAATCCAAAACACATACTGTAGGTGTCTTCAAAGGGTTATAATGATCTTGAGAAGTGTTATAATTAGTAGGCCCCAGAGAATTGTGCCCTATTGTACAAGCTTCACTTCCGCTCATTGCACCAGACAAGGCGAGCATGCCATCCATCTCGGTGACATGATCAACTTTTCCGCAAAATAATACCGCTTGCGTCATAACTGAAAACAAGCTCATCTATTTCTATGTCTTCTTGGGCGTATGATGCATGCGCCACTGCTATTGCCAATAGGCATGCTGCTATTTTATTTTTCATATTGTTCTTCTATTATATTAATACTGTCTTGCGGTTCACCAGTATAAACAACTGTGTAGTTATTTGATTCCAACATACTATAATTGTATGTTTGATAATGAAGCAAGTCGTTATCTATAATTTCTTGTTCCGAGTATTTGTTTAATATAGTTTGAGTAAGAAATATAAAATCCACTAATTCATAGGGAACAGGACTTATGCCAATAACTGTAAAACTGTTTGGTTGAATCATATGTGCTCTCCCATGGTGTTTGTAAGAAAAGAACTCTGATGACGTTAATCTTGGGTTTTCACATACAAAATGTATAGTGTCATTTGTTTTATTTTCTATTCTAACTATTTGTGGGGTTAAGCCAGGACTGTCGCAGGTAAATGCTGTAAATAATATAAAAATACAGCACGTCAATAAAGCTATATTCTTTTTCATTTTCATTTATACACATTAAAAATTAGAATAACACTATTTGATAAATTTTACTTACAAATTATAAAATAATAAAGTCCCAAAAACTTAAAGTTGGAGAATGTAGTGGAAAATACTGATCTTGTGGCATATCGTGTTTAGTAGGTCGCGGAGTCGCGTAATGTGGCTCTCTCTTTTTTCCATAAAATGTATCTAACTGAAAGTGATTTTCAGAATCTGGCATATACCCTGCGCTCCCCGTGCCATAATGCCTGTTAAAATAATGAGCACCTAATGCACTAGCATCCTGTTCAAACCAACGGTAATCATGCTCAACGTCAAAACCGAAATACTTAAGAATCCCCGAAGCACTCAATAGGCTTGGACATCCCACAACAGGGAACCAAAACACTCCCATTCTTTGTGTCTGTATGTAATGCCCGTACTCATGCACATACAGATTGTCTTTCCATGTTGCCCTGTATCCTTTAGGCCCCAGAGAATAGTGCCCTATCGTACAAGCTACACTTCCGCTCATTGCACCAGACAAGGCGAGCATGCCATCCATCTCGGTGACATGATCAACTTTTCCGCACAAATTGAATACGTCAGACACAAAATTCCCAACAATGGAATTTACCCCCGCCCAAGTCCATTTATTAAGTATCTGTCCAAACGTTCCTTTGAACATTCCCATATCAATCTTCCATGAATTAACCGTTTGACTCCAGGAATATTTGCCGACATTAAACCCGTACTCGCAAACATTTTTTACCAGATCCACTCCTGCATTAGCAACTTCAAAACCAAAAACCATGATTCCTGCCCATGCCAATATTGGAAGCCTTCCATCTGAATCTGTATATATGCTTGGGCTGTTGTTTCCATACACATAAGGATTGAAATTAAGTATAGAGCGGGATGCGTCAAACACAGGATCTGGAGTAAGGAAGCGACCTATATGAGGATTGTACATACGAGCATTTAAATTAATAAGACCATAATCCGTATAATGCTCCTGACCGAGAAAGCCTCGATAAAAGAATTTGTTTGAGGAACCGTTATGGTATTCTTCGTCTATCACATGTCCATCTGCATCGCAGTAGCCTCCCCATGGAGTGTAGTGATACCGTTTTATGGATTTAGAATCTATCAACGACGTAATACTTCCCTGTTCATCTCTTCCTATCTGGCGGATTACCATATTGTCATTATGGATTTCCACCACAGCATGCGCAGTAAGTGCATCTCCTCCAACATAATAGTAATGCAACGGATTGGTAGGCATGCCATCCTCTACTTCGTAGTTGCTATCGACGTAGGCGCGGAAATAGTCGCACTCGAGTTCAGGATCAATAATTTCACGATCAACTGGCTTATCAAATGTCAGATAGCCGTACTTGCACATACTTAATCTCTTTCCGTTGCAGTCGTAGTTGAAATACGCCTCTCCGCTCTGTGATGCATTATTTTCTTCTATTTTCCGTATAAAACAAGGCATATTGAAGCCATTGTTGCTGATGAATAGCTGATAATTACCCCACACGCTCTTGACTGGAGACTTGACGGATTTGACCTTATACCCATCGTAAATTATATTATTCTGGGCACCAGACACAACGATATTGGACAAGTCATCATAAAAATACCCTTGACCATTCCAACTTTTGAGTCGATTTTGCTCATCATATCCAAACCATCTGCCGTCTTTTTTCTCTATACGTCCATATTCATCATATGAATAAGAATGCTGCAGATGCTCTATCTTGCCAGTTACTGAGGCTTTTACCTTTATATCTGACCCTAACAGTCTTCCTGCTTCATCGTATTCATATGTAGTTGATGACAAACTATTTGATGTTGATGATATGCGACCGAATGAGTCTTCTCCCGTAAGACTCCATACTGAGGTTCCATTGAGTTTTATACCCTTAAGCCAACCATTCTGATATGTGTATGATTCTACTACAGGGAATGAAACGCCTCCCAACTCATTTGACATAGATATCAGACACTTTGGACCACTATACATATAGGAAACTTTCTTTGTGTATGTTCTATCCTTGTTTTCTATTTCCTCATGTAGAGTCACAGAATTAGTTTTTGAAGTGATACGTCCTGTGGAATCGTATGTATATGATTCAGAAAAGCCTGGTCCTGTAACACTTTTTATTCTACGTGAAGAATCGTATGAGTATCTTGCAGTTACATAAACATTTTGGGGTTTATACTTCTTTGTTAGTATATCCCCATACTTATTATAGGTGAAGTATTCAATATTACTATCAAAATATCTAATTTTTATCCGACCTTCCGTATTGTACACATTTCGTCTTATATTGCCGTTTGGATCTGTAATCTTTGTTAACCTCCCATAGTTGTCGTATTCAAACTTGGATTCTTTGTCATCCCCTGACATATATGACAAAACAATCCTGTCATATCGACCTCCTGCCTTGTAATAATAGTAGATGTCGCCAGATTCCGGATTCGTCTTTGAAAGGAGCAGACCACTGCTGTCGTATTCGTATGTTGTCTGTACTCCCTTTTCTGTTATAATCACATTACTGCCATCGTATTCATGGGTTACACTTACACCATCAGCATCTATCACTTCAACAGGCCGGCATATTGCATCATATCTATATGTGGTGCCTGTCTCTGTATGGGTACCTTTTGGGTGTGGAGATGATACAAAATCAAGCGTTCCTCTGCTTCCGTACACGCTTTCAGTGATAAACTCGCATCCGTTGAAATGCACAATGCCGTCAGCCACTTTTCTGCCGAATGCATCATAGTATTCTGTAGCCTGAGGGCTAAATGTCGATGTTGTCGTCTTCTTTATGGCATATTCCCCTTCTGAAGTGTAGTTTATAATTGTGGTGTCAGGTTTGAACACATTGCTTTCACTCTTATTAATGCTTCTTTTCATCCTGCCCATGGCATCGTAAGTGTAGTACATCCTTGTATGATTCCGCTCATCACATTTCTGGCTTAGACGCCCTCTTATGTCGTATGTATATGATGTAGCGCTATTGTCAGGTGCGCATTCTCTGCTCAGCCTTCCGTAGCTGTCATACTCATACGTTGTAGACAGCGTGTCGCTGCTTGTGTAAGCAACGCTTTTAATCTCCAAAATCTTACCAGCTCTGTCATAGCTGTAAATTTGCGTATTGACAACGCCCCACTGCTCGTCAACATTGCTAGCGTAATCTGTTTGCTTCATGACTCTGTTGTTGGAGTCATATTGATATTCTGTCTTGTTATAGAAATAATCTGGATTTCCGTCATAAGTCCATGTGGATGTGCTTTTGCTATGTTCTGTCAGAGGCATTCCAATAATCCATTTCCCACCAGTGGTTACATCTTTGAATGTATACTTTGTCACTGTGGAAGACAGACCATTTCCATTGCTTGTCACGTTTGATGGCATGCCATAATGGTAATTGCTATAAGAGAGAGAGCTATACTCTTTCTTGGTATTGTTGCTGTGCGACTCTGTCTTGAGCAATTTCTTGTATGACTTCCCTATGGCTCCGTTATCCGCAAATGAGTAGGTATAAGTGTCAGCGGACTGCTGCATCTTGCCGGACGAGTCTCTTGTTATTACAGATGACAGGTAGGGCGCGTAGTATTTGGTATTTATATTATATGTCTGCTCTGTCTTCAGTCCCGCAGCCTCCGATGTTATTTTTCCAAATCCTAAGAAACCTTTGCCTTCTGTATGCAAGAGGCCATTTGAGTATGCGTAACGTGTCGTGTAGCTCGCTGTGTTGCTGGATTCCGTCGAAGCTGTCATTACACTCATGGATGAAGCGAATCTCATCATAGGCCAGCTTGTGGGTGCGGTGTTGGTGTAACCGCTTTGGAAGAGCGAATTGTACGAGATGGATGTTTTTTTGCCGCACCCATCAACAATACTTACAATTCTATTTGCTTCTGGCCCTAAAATTGGATTCTTGTACATACGGCAGGGCTTTATGCCATCAGCAGAACCTGTCAGCAAATCTGCTCCAAATGTGAGAATCTCTCTTGTTCCATCACCATCAAAATCCCCTGCAGTAATGTGGCATGACTGCGTGCTGAGGTCATAGTTGTTTGCTGTTGTCTCCTTTATTATTGACATGTCCCCATTTCGCAGGGTGTGTACCCACGCCGTGTTTGCGCTATTGCCAAACTTATACCCTATTATGAAATCTGAAATGCCGTCAGCATCGAAATCGGTTGCCATGCAATAGTACGATGCGTCATTGTCTGACTGGCGCCTGATGCTTTTTCCCGAGAGGGCGGCGGCTCCTCGCGTGCTGAAAAGCCCGCTGTCTTGCTTTCCTGTGTTGATGGCTATTTTCCATGTTGTTGAACTGTTCTCGTTGATGAGCAGGTCTGCCAGTCCGTCCCCGTTTATGTCGCAGGGGCAGACTGTGTCTAAGAACTTAACGTTAGAGATGATGCTGTACGAGTTTGCAGAGAAATTACCATTGCAGTTCCAGAGCATGACACTGCAGCCGCTGCATAGAAGAAGTATATCCGGGAATCCATCGCCGTTAAAGTCTGTCACTATGCATTCCTTTATATCGTCGTTCGGCAGGCTGCTGATGGACAGCGTTGCTGCATCCCTGAGTATTTTGACTTTCTTGAAATCAAAGTCAATGTAATTTATCGTTATCGACTTATTCCTGAGATTTACCTTATCAATGTACATGATGACATCGTTGCCGTCTTTGTTGAAGTCGGCTATGCCGTATGCGGGCATTTCGTCTCCGTCAATCTTGTTGTGAGATTCGTATCCCTCTATCGGAAGCTCGAACAGCGCATACCTGAAGCCGTCATCGTCTGTTGCGAATTTGGGGATTACAAGAGAGTTTGTTGCCGATTTGTTGAAATGTCCTATAAGTCCTCCGTTGAATGTCTTGCTGGAGTTTATTCCATGAAAGCATAAGGCTTGCCAATCGAATGTCTTTGAATAACTATAGGAAGAGCTTGCCTGATAATCTTTCACTCCTTCAAATTGGTAATTCCCTCTGTTGTTCTTCCCGAATTCCGTGAAGACTTTGACAAGGCTGTGGTAATTCTGGCGGGGAGTTATTGTTATCAGGTCTGTGCGTCCGTCCCTGTTGATGTCTCCGGCGACAAAGTAGCTGTTCTTCTGTGTCTCGTAGTCCATCACGGTCACGCCAAATGAAGATGGGAGCAGCTCTGTGTTTGATGTGGGCAGGTTCTTCCACTCGAATTCTGTAGCTCTATACGTCTCATTTACTGATGTTCCGCTCTCTTTTACTGATACAAGACGAGAAAAGGGGCCATTATCACTGTATTCCAGCGTGTACTTCTGATATTCGGCATTGCCGAAATACCTACATCTTATACAGCTCAGTCGCCTTGTTGTCTTATACTTACTTGATTTTATACTGGTAACGATAGTGTCAGGCCTGCTATTGTCGTATGTGAAATACACATTGCAATTAGGAACGGAATTCACATATTTGTTTGTACCATATGTGATATAGTTAAGATATGGCACATTGTTAATTTGCGTATAGTTGTACCGTATATAGTTTCCGTCCTTATCTTCAGCATAATCAAGTAACCATGTGAATGCTGCTTGAGAATTTGAATAAGGATATCTATAAGCTCCTGCGTTTGATGAACCATATTTGTATATGCTTCCATTAGGTCTTTTAACAATGAAAGATTTTGGCGTTGAAGAAAATGCGCTGTCAACATATATCTTGCAAAACGATTCTTCTTCCGTAACATACTGAGCCCCTTTCTTCCCGTTAGCACCGCTCTTGAGTATCAAGCGCTGACCATCCAAATAATATGTATCGTTGCCATTTACTTCCATTGCCGAGCAGGTGCCATCGTAATATATACTTTTCCCAGAAGCAGAAATTGACGACATTCCGGCAATGCTCCATCCTATGCCCATAATTCCATTGCCAGACTGGCTGTTATACACTAAGGCAAGTTCAGGAGTAAAACTACTGTAACCATCTTTTAGTTCTATCGGTATCGTGTACATCGCGCCTCCTGTTTGAGTACAGGAAAGAGACCCTACAGTCCTTCCTACAAGATCTGCCGCACTTGTTGTGGATGGCACAGCCATAGACAACAGAGACAGATAAGCAGCCACAATCCGTATATGGCTACGACAAACATTCCTTTCGGTAGAAAGATGGAAATTTGTGCGTTCACTGCTACAGTTGTGTGGATGCAAGATAATCCGTGTAAGCATTAGCGAAATCACGGATAAACAATTAGACAGTTTTTTCTGTCTAATAACTGATGATTTAGTAAGTTTAGGTTTCATCACAAGTAAATTTAGGTTTCTTTGATTAGATAGTTGAATGTAACTATTATTATATCAATGCAAAAGTAAAACAAATCTGGCTATTGCCAAAATTTTCATCACATTTTTTATTCAAAAAACCAAAAATCATTCGATCCGTACTTAAAAAACAATTAATGAATTATTCGCGGTAATTCATGATAATTCGTGTTCACAAAATAATATTGCTTGCGTCATAACTGAAAACAAGCTCATCTATTTCTATGTCTTCTTGGGCGTAT
>JAKSLL010000024.1 GCA_024401215.1 Bacteroidaceae bacterium | reverse complement strand
CTTTATTTGATGAATTTTAATAACAGTGCGATTTTATCGCATCAGTACTAATTATGAAGCATGAATAATGTAGGTTAACTTCCTTAACTCCCATATCAAGTATTTTTATTTAAGTAGATGTTCAAAATTATTTATAAGTAATTCAAGTTTCGCACGTGTGCCTGGTCATCGCGAAGCGCTTTGCTCGCAAAGAACGCACTACAGCCTCGTAGAGGCGGTCAGTAACCGGGGGCAACGCCCTCGGAATCAGGATACAAAGTAACATCTGCCTGGAGGGCAGTACCTCATTCGCTAGGCAAGGTAGTGCCCTCCAGGCACCTGAGTCGGGTGGTTCTTTGTGTCCGGCAGCATCTCCTTCGTCGATGCAACCGGTTACTAAGATACTGGCTTCCAGCCAGAACACGACGTGCGAAACTTGAATTAAATAATTATGAACACCTACTTATTTTCCATTATTTTTACTATTTTTCTTTCTTGCGCGCAGCGTAACCGTACTGCTTGAACAATTTTGAACACCTACTTATTATTTATTATCATTTATAATGAGTAACTTTGTCGGCGAAAAGTTTTGAACACCCACTTCGCGTTATGAATTATATAGATATGGCTTCAGAAAGCGACGCCCTCGGCTTCGTGTCGGAGGATGTCAAAGAGCACAACCACGAGATGAACCTTGCCTGGCAGTTTATCTCCAACACCAACGTGTCGGTATTTCTGACTGGCAAGGCAGGTACAGGCAAGACCACCTTCCTGCGCAAGCTGCGCGAACTCTCGCCAAAACGCATGGTGGTGCTCGCTCCTACGGGTGTTGCCGCTATCAACGCACAGGGACAGACCATACACTCGTTTTTCCAGCTGGCTTTCGGTCCTATGCTGCCCGACATGCAAGGCAAGTCGGCATATAAGATGGGCAAGGACAAGAAAAACCTCATCCGCACTCTCGACCTTCTTGTCATCGACGAGATATCCATGGTGAGATGCGACATCCTCGATGCCGTAGATGCCGAACTGCGCAAGTACCGCGACCACAGCAAACCTTTCGGCGGTGTGCAGCTGCTGCTCATAGGCGACCTTCAGCAGCTGGCGCCTGTGGCACAAGAGAAGGACTGGGCGCTCCTCTCCCCATACTACAGCACACCATATTTCTTCGGAAGCCGCGCCCTGCAGCAGGTGCAGTATGTCACTATCGAACTCAAGCATATCTACCGACAGCAAGACGCCTCGTTCATCGACATCCTCGCAAAGATACGCACAAACAATATTGACGACTCCGTCATCCGCTCGCTCAACACACGTTACATAGAGAATTTCAACCCTCCGGCCAATGAGGACTGGATAAGACTCACCACCCACAACAGGATGGCGAGCGAGTATAACGACAGGATGCTCGCCTCACTGAGTGGCGATATGATGAAGTTCAAGGCTGAGGTGCATAAGAATTTCCCGGAAAGCAGCTACCCTGCCGACGAGACCCTCCTGCTCAAGACTGGCGCCCAGGTGATGTTCATCAAGAACGACCCTAACGGCAAATCGTACTACAACGGCAAAATTGGCATCGTGAAAGGTGTGCAATGGAGTGACGATGGCGAGGAGCTGCTTATCAACGTGTACTGCAAGGAGGACGGACGCACTATCCTTGTGCCGCAGGTGAGATGGGACAACACACGCTATGTCATTGACGAGAACACAAAGGAGATACGCGAGGAGGTGGAAGGCACCTTCACGCAATACCCGCTCCGCCTTGCTTGGGCGATAACGGTGCATAAGAGCCAGGGCCTGACTTTCGACCACGCCGTGCTCGACATCAACTATTCGTTCACCCACGGACAGGTGTATGTGGCTCTTTCACGATGCCGCACACTCGAGGGCATGGTGCTTGCCCGTCCGCTCACATTGCGCTCCGTCATCACAGACGCTGCAGTCAACTCCTACATAGACAAGGAACTGAAGGAGGCGGCACAAACAGAAGGCATGCTTCCTCAGATGAAATACGAATATTACTTCTCCCTGCTTAACGAACTCTTCGACTTCCGCACACTCAAAAACGACCTCCAGCATCTGGCGCGTGTGGTGGGCGAGCATCTCAGCACTCAATATCCCGACTTCTTCTCAACTCTGAAAACAAGTGTTGAGCGACTTGACGAGGAGGTGCTGAATGTTGCTGTGAAGTTTGGCGCACAGTACCAGCAGCTGATGTTCCAGTCTAATGGACAGTTCGCCAAGGACGCCAAACTGCATGAGCGACTCAATGCCGCTATGGCATATTTCGAGCAGCACCTGCATGGCTTGCTCGACCCCGTCATGGCATGCACCAAACTGCAAATCAACAACAAGCAGGTGGCAACTCGTTACAACAATGCCCTCGAAGCCTTCACACTGTCATATAAAGTTAAGATCGGAGTCTTCAACCGCCTGCAGATGTTCAAGGGATTCTCTGTCAAGGAATACCTCAACGCCAAGGCTCTCGCCGCACTCGATGAGGTGAAGGTCAGCAAGGAGGGCATGAAGATAGAGAAGGCGGTGAAGAAGGAGAAAGTTCCGAAGGAGGAGAAGCCAAAGAAGGTGAAAGTTGACACGAAAGCAGAGACTCTGCGCCTCTTCAGGCAGGGCTTGACAATAAAGGACATCGCCGTCCAGCGCTCGCTCACCGAAGGCACAATAGAGAGGCACCTCGCTTTCTTCGTGGAAAGCGGCGAACTGGACATCAGCACCCTCGTGACAACTCAGCACCGCAAGATTATCGAGGGCATTGTACGCTCTATCGACAACGGATTTACGGCTACAGACATCAAGGAACGCCTGCCTGACGACTATACTTACGCCGAGATAAGGTTTGTCATTGCAGACATGAGGAAGCGCGGCGTGTGCTGACTAAAAATTTGCGTAACTACTCAGCGCCATTCGGACGAGGTCAAGATACGCTACGCGCAAAGAAAAAAATATATAAAAATATCGAAAAATAAATAAAAAGGATATGGAGACCCTCTAACTCCGTAACTACTCAGCCATGCTACTTTTAAACAAGGATTTCAATGAAATGTAAGTGAGTCTATAATTTCTATGTCTGATAGTTGAAAGTCCTTTACGTTGCGAGTAATGATACCAGAGATCAAAGGATTTGACTTTGCACAATGATACTGCACGGAATCTTCGAAATCCTTCCAACCAGAATGCAATGCATCGGCGATAACGTGCTTGTCAACTGCAAGTATATTTATTACTTCACATAATGCATCTAAAGCATTGATGCGCTCTTCGTGCGTCAGAGCTTTGCGTAAGGAATAGTAGATATTAGTGACCGAAAGAGAACAGAGATACAAGACGTATTCTCCTCGCTCTGCTCCGTCAAGGATGGCACATGCCTCCTCCGAACCGATACGGTCGGTAAGCATATCGATTACAACATTTGTGTCTATGAGATAATGTTTCATCGCACTAACTTTAGTATCGGGATTTAAGTTCCTCTTTGTAATCAAAATCTGCAGGAACAGCTTTTGCAATTCCACGCAGACGTTGAGAAAGTCGAGGAGTATCGGCCTTTTCTATCATTTCAGCAGTTGGATTTGCTATAATCTGCACTACCATTGCATTTATCTTCTGTTTCAATGCCTCGATGTTTATGTGCTTTGCGTCCGGCACCTCGAATGTCATATTTATGGTACACATAGTCTTCTATTATTTGGGGGTTTGTATGAGTGCTGCGTTTGTCATTCGCGATCTTTGGTCGTAAAGGTACGGCTTTTTATTGTTCTGCACAAATTTATAGGCACAAAGTAATCAATTCTTGAAATAATTATTGACAATTATCGGTAATTTAGCACCATAGAGCCCCCTCGTGCACCCTCGCGCACCCTCGCGCACCCTCTAACTCCCCCAAGGGGGAGGATCGCCATTCGGACGAGGTCAAGATACGCTACGCGCAAAGAAAAAAATATATAAAAATATCGAAAAATAAATAAAAAGGATATGGAGACCCTCTAACTCCGTAACTACTCAGCCATGCTACTTTTAAACAAGGATTCAACCAAATTCAACCTAATTAGAGCCTTTGGGCTCTGTGAATTTTCTTAATTGAATAGCAATCCTCTTAAAAATTAGGTAGAATTTGGTTGAATCCTTGTTCAAAATAATTATTGAACCGTCAGCTCGGCGAAGCCAATCCTTGTGCTGAAAAATCAAGTTCTATATCATTTCCAATAATTATCTGTTTTGACATATAAGGGGCTGCAAGTACGACTTGCAGCCCCTGTTTATTGCTAATTGTCAAGATTCGATTGCGCTATCTGTTCCAGATGACATTCCATACAGCTGGCACACCTCCTTCTTTGTACTTGATACTGAAGCCCGTTGAAGTGTCTTCTCTTGTGACAGAACCATCAGGACTATCAGGACTATCAGGACCATCAGAGTCTTTGATGGCAATCTTTCCGAGTAAGATGTCTTTGAGAGTCTCAACATCGTTGATTGTCACACCTTCCTTCTTGTCAATATGTTCTGCTCCCGTCTTGTCGTCGGCGCGACCGTTCAGAATCTCGATGAGCATGCTCAGGTCGGCTATGTTCACGCTGCCGTCACCATTGACATCCCCCGTCTGCTTAAGAGCATCAACAACTCCGCCACCTAACCAGAGGTATGCACGGTATGGGCTGAGAGTGTTGCCTTTGCCAGCATTTACGAACGAGCCTTTATCACCATAGCCGTAAGCGCCTTCAGGAATTGCTGTCTGGCTGTATGCGCCGTAGATGCCAAACAACTCTGGATGCGCTGCGTCAGGCAAAGATGTTGCCGCCTTTATCTGTATATCCTTTAAATAGATAGAAGTGGTGTCCTTCGCAGGCTCAAAGAAGTATGCAGTATTTGCCATCACGCCTTGTGTCTGCTCCACAAAATATACCGCGCCATCGCTATGATTATCGTACTTATAGAACTTGCCCAGTTCGGCAGCCTTTTTGGCAGGAATATCGAATGGCACGATAAATGAATACATGCCACCATCCTTCACGAAGTTGCGGTTGAATGTCACGCCGTAATAGGCATAGAAGTCAACTGGTGAAACGAATGGAATACTGTCAGCGAGAGTGATATTCTCGACTGTATAGTATCCATCTTCATCCTTTTTCAGCTTAAGGTGATTGCCTGTCCCCTTAAAGTCCTTGATGATATGGTCATTGTTATGTGTTCCGCAACCATAGTCACAAGCATAGGCATAGAGACCATCCTCTACAGGGGATGCGGTCAGGGTCTTGCTATTGAATAAATGATCAGTTGCCACATTCTCCTGTATGTACTCGTTCCCACATTGCTTACAAGAATAGCTTACTGTTCCCTTATCCATACATGTTATTTTCTTCAAAGCTTCCACCTTTTTTATGGACATATTAGAGAATATAGGGCCATAATTACCTGTCAAATTTTTTTGATCCTTTCCGATAAGCATCATTTTCACATAACGCGTATCCTCTGGCAAGTATATTAGCATCGACACATTCTGTGGAGAACTCATTTCAAAACTTGAACCGATCCTGTTGAGGAGATACTTTGTATACAGTTCTTTATTATTTTCGTCCAGCATCGAAACATAGACTTGTGCCCATCCTTCACTACTTCCAGCATTTACTATTTGATAGTCGAACGACACAAGCACTTGCTTGACTTCGGCACCACTTACTGCAACAGTCTGATGTGCACCTGAAAGAGATTTAGAAAACTGAATTCCGGTTGGTCTGACAGCAACTTCATTCCTTGTGACCTGCCAATTTCCCATGATATTTTCCGTTCTTGAATTAACAAGTAATTCGGAATCGTGTGGGAGTGGAACTGCTACCGTTGCTGCCTGGTTGTCGTATGCCTCAGTTGTATGTGCATCGCTTTTTTTATAATACTTGTCTTCACAGCAAGGGCGTGAGCAGGTGTAATACAGCAGGTTGCCAGCCTCTGCACAGGTAGCATCCACGGCAGCATGTCCGGTCATCAAGTGGCTGAACATATCAATATTATCCAATTCTAAGGAATTGCTGTAGTCCACGCTTTCCACAGTAGCTGTGGCGTCGTAACGAGTACGGCCTTTAGTGGTACAAGTCGGATTACGTATTATTTCATCTGTTATGCCGTTGCCCAAAGTCACAGTCTTGGAAGATGTATGCCCTGTGGTGTTAGTGGTGCAGCCAGAGCGAGTGCAGGTACGTGTGCAGGTAGCAGAGTGACCATCGTCTTCCCATAACCATATAGCATTACCATAGCTGTGACCGAGAGCTGCAACCATAAAGGTATGGTCTGCGTTCTGCTCGTTTTGACCACAAAAACAGCTATAATAGTATTCGCCCGTCTTGGTACAAGTTACAGCAGCACCAGCTACGGCGTATTTGTCATTTGTTGACTGTTGATCGTAGCTATGTTCGATACAGTAGCCGCCTATGCTTTTGAATGTTTTCCAACCATTTGCTGCTTTGTAGGCAGATAAAGCAGGATAAGGAACAAGCAACGTCATTGACCCTGGACTATTAAACACGTATTTACCGTATGTTGGAGGAGTTATGCTTTCGCAACGTACAGTAGTATATTTTGATCCTGAAAAAGCATTTTCTCCTATGCTTGTAACAGAGCTTGGAATTGTGAGAGTACCAGATAATCCCGAGCAATTGCCGAACGCATATCCTTCTAATGCGGTAAGTGTACTTGGTAATGTTAAAGATGTCAGATCAAAGCAGCTTTGAAATGCGGAATAACCTATTTTTGTCAGTGGCTTGTTGAATTCTATGACACCATTTTTGTTGCTAAGAATGGTAAGTTGTGTATTGCCATTATAGAATTTTGCAGTAGTTGATGGTGTAACCACAACATTTTTTACAGATGTGTAACGAAGGAAACCATGTCCGCATACAGTACATACTCCATGCGCCGCGTCGTCTGCTGCAAAAGTGTGGTTACCGTGTGCCTGTTCATTTGCATCTGTGCTGTAGAAGAAGTCTTTTGAGCTCTTGTCATCACAGTTTAAGCACTTATACCAATAAGTGGCTGCTTCGCCACAGGTTGCATCATCTTTATGGTAGGGTTCTGTTTGTCTCTTTTGGGTGTAGTTGTGACTCTTGACGTCAAGATCATCTACGTCCTTGATGGAAGTGTACTGAGTACCAGCCACGGTAGCTGTAGCTTTGTAGCGAGTGGTTCCCTTTGTGGTGCAGGTAGGAGCAACTTGCTGTGCAGATGTGATGCCTTTATTTAGCGTTACAGTTACAGAGGTTTTACTGGCATCGCCCTGGCTACACTGGGTACAGGCACGGGTACATGTAGCTGAATGTTCATCATCATCCCATTTCCACGACCACGACGCGTCGCCCCAAACATGGTTCAGAGTGATAGACGAGGAGCCTACAAGACCTCTCTTATGCGTCTCGCTGCCTGGCAAGCTTGTGCCCTTTTTACTTCCGTATGTTGCTTCCGGCTCATAGCATACATAGTATGTGTATGGTGAGGATGAACAAGTTGCGCTATTATCTGCAGCAGACGTGGTAGTATTGCTAACGGTCTGTATCGATGTGGCATAGTTGTTGTTACGATACACGCCCCAGCTGCCATTGTCGATAACGCTAAAGGCATCTCTGCGTGTCTCGCCAGCTGCATCGCTGGCTGGTATGGAGTATGTCTCTTTCTGCCATGATACAGTTACCTGCTTTGTGGTGGTATTTCGGCTGGTGGTTACATTCTTTGGGCGTGGACAACCTCCAAGGTAATATACAAAGTTATATGCCTTGTCACTCGCACCTTTTCTCTTGTATGTTCCGCAGACAGATACCTTGTGGCCGTAGAGGTCATATATGAATACCTCTACCCTCATTGTTGTCCATTTGTTGGAAGCGGCATAGAAGCTAAAGATGTCGATATAGCCTGTCAGACCGCTACTGGTCTTGAAATAGGCTTTTTTACCACTTCCGCTCTTGTTCTTACCGATAGTAGCGCGGTCTTCGTCTGAGTTATCAAATACAGGCCATACGCCATGCAATACAGTGCTGTATTCAGCAGAGACCTTCGTGGTGCAGGCATAATCGGTGTAGAACGTCAAGGTCTCATCGTCAATCTTCATGGTGAGGTCTTTTGCCCAGTAGCCATTGTCGCCATCATAGTTGAAGACGTCGAGCCAGTACCTGAACTTCAACGAACCCAGAACATCGTTGTCGGCACTGCCGTTGTAGTTGCTGGCAGTTCCATTATAATGAACTGACATGACTTCATAGGTTTTACTATCTGGAAGATTGGCGCATGTACCTGCCCACGCCCCTTGCGGCATGAGCATGGCGATGAGGAGCAGCAGGGCGCCCATCATCCATTTGGCGCTCAGTGTGAACGCCATTCGCTTGAAATGTTTTGATTGTTTCATATTGACTTTTCTATACTATAATTAAGCGTACGTAATACGGGTGCAAAATTAGTAAAAAGCCATGAAACAGGCATTATCAAGTGACCAAAATGTGCTGTTTTGAGACGAAAATAGCGTTGTCATGAATTTTATTTCGTGACAACGCCGCTTGTAACGTATTGATATTCATAGACTATTTCTTAGTCACAAAAATGAGACAAAAACATGAAAAACGATGGCGCATAAGATGTGATGTCACATCCTCCACGCATGAACCGCCACAGAAATACACGCTCATCAGCGAGCGTACAATCTCGCTGAACTGATATCCGATGATACTGCTGCATCTCTGTCCCAGAGTGGAGTCGATAACGGGTGAAAGCATGGAGTCAAATTGCTCCATAATTGAAAAAACACCACCAAAAGGTGTAAGTTTCTCGGATTTTATTTGTACTTTTGCCATGTCTTGTTATGATTTTTGCTTGTTTTGAATTGCAACACTAAGATAAGTGAAAAATCTGACATGGCAAAGTCCTGAGCTGCTCGGCATTTATGACGCTTTGCTTGCAAAGAACTTTTTGTTGCTCAGGAACTTATAAATAAAGTTAAATTATAGTTTTGCGGAATTAAGGATAAATAAAATAAGATATATGAAGAAAATAGTTTTGTCGTTTCTAATGATTTTGATGTGTGTTACATCGTTCGCCATGAAGTATCATGACAACGATATAATGCTACGATTCGATGGCTTCACAATCTGTGAGGGCACGTTCACTATCAAAAGCTATTCCATTACCAAAGGACAGGATCCAGATGAATGCATATCCGTAGGTAAGGTTATCACCATCGGTACCAATGGCAAACTGACACTGCGTGTTGGCAGAAAGGGATCTCGAGAAGTTGCTCAATGGTGGGAAGCAAATATTCCAGCAAGCTGTACCACTTTCAATTCTGATCCATACGAATTAAACTTTGCCGTGATAGGTGATCTAAGAATCAAACTGATGAATGCTGACGGTAATACATTTACCATGGTGGCAGAGGATGCCGCCTTTGCCCAAGGAATAAGCGGTACATCCAATAACTATTGGTTCGGTGGCAAAAACATGGCTCATTGCGAAGATAACAAGGTAATGGTAACTGTCTGCACGCAGGGTGAGGACGTGTACTACTTTAGAGCGACACGTGGCGGCAATGATGTCAATGAGGTATTTTTCGACACTGTAAATAAACGCAGTATCAAGCCTGACCCAGATATCCCCAGCGTTGACGATGTCAAAGACCAGCTTCCAGAGGAGATGCAGAACCCACCATTCCCTCCTAAGCGTCCAGGTGATAACAATGATGACAACACACATACCACCCACACCTACTCCAGCTCATATACCATTGACGTGCAGCCTACCTGCATGCAGTCGGGCTCAAAGTCAAGGCACTGTACTTACAGCGGATGTACTGCAAAGACAGATGTGACGAGTATTGCTACTACTGGTCATAACTTCTCCGGTACTTATTCCGTTGACCAAGCAGCTACATGTTTTCAAAATGGTTCAAAGTCAAGACACTGCACATACAGCGGATGCACTGCAAAGACGGATGTGACGACCATTGCTGCTACTGGTCACAAATTTTCCAGCTCATACACCACCGACGTGCAGCCCACCTGCACACAGCCGGGCTCAAAGTCAAGACACTGTGTATGGGGATGCACGGCGAAGACGGACGTAACGAGCATTGCTGCTACTGGACACTCCTATGATGGTAAGAAACTGACAGCCACTGCTGGCACCGATGGCCTCTATGCTTACGTTTGCGACAATGGCTGCGGCACAAACGAGGACCACCACATCATCAAGGATTTCAACGGCACTGGAACAACTCTGGAACTGACAAAGAATGGCAGCAGGTATGAGGCAGGCGCTGTTACTCTTGCAGATGGCAAGCCATTCCAGACTCCTGTTGATTTCACCGCTGCAAGCATCATCTACAGCCGTTCTATGTCAAACGAATGGGGATCGCTCGTTGTTCCATTCGGTGTTGCACCAAGCGGAGCGGGTTATGAACTGTACGGATTAACAAAGTGCGAAGGAGATGTGCTGACCATTTCTAAGATAGAAGCTGCTGTCCCTGCTGGCACACCAGTAATCGTACGTATGATTGACGGCAAGACGACTCTCACACTCTCGGCTGTATCCGCATCAGTCACAGGTCATTTGCTTGGAGGATCGGCAGCCGACGGTCTGCAACTGACAGGTGCATACGCTAATGCAAACCTGACAGGCAAGAGTGGATACATCCTCGACGGTGACAGTTTTGTAAGCCTCGATGGCAAGGAGGTGGTGTCGCTCGCCCCATTCCGCGCATACCTTGCCGGCGTGCTTGAGGGAGGCGCTAAGCAGCTGATGATAAAGATTAAAGGTGAGGAAGTTAAGTTTAACATTTCCGACGTGAACACTATCGTCAGCTTGCTGCAAGGTGCATCATGGACGGCTGAGCAGCTTGACCGTTACGACTTCAACGGTGACGGAAAGCTCTCAATCGACGACCTTGCTGTCCTCATAAAGAAACTTAACGAATAGCAATTTTGGCAGTGTGCTTTTCGTTTGTCACCTGCCAAGTAAACATATTGCCCCCAGTCCTCCCTGTGAGAGCTGGGGGCAATATGTTGTTGTAGTCGCGACATTAGTCAATTATCGCACACGAAGGCAAAAAGGTTATCTTTTCTCACTGCGCCAGCATTCGTCAAATTAGTAAAATTCGTGGTTAATCTTCCTCATCGCGCTAGCTATCTGTTCAATCAGTAAAATCTGTGGTTAATCTTCTCATCGCGCCATGTTTTCTTTATCCCGAATTTTAGAAGGTATAGCTCGACGCAGCCAATTGTACTTAGCCTCAAATCCGCAAGTAATCTTCAAATGCAGTATCTGGGGTAATAAAATGCTTATAAATAACAATTCGATTACCAGGAGTTGGAAATTTGTATGGTTATGGCGCATCTTCCCCTTATCCCACCATGCGACTTGAGGCAATACGCAGATTCTAACCTAAAAGAAAGGATTCTTATCCGAATTCCGTTTTGAAGGGTTTTGCATAAGCGCGGTTCTCGGTGTAGATATTCATAGACTATTTCTTAGTCACAAAAATGAGACAAAAACGTGAAAAACACAAGCTAATAAAGCAAGTCCATAACTTGATGAATCTTTGCTGTTGTCTTCTGTTTTATGTGTTTTGGCTACGCCGAGGCTAAGTAATGGTGAAATAATAACTTCCTATAGTTTCTCGAGCAATCAATAACAACAGCTTTGACTTGTCTTTTTGGCTCTTTTGCCCCAACTACCTCCCCCTTGCGCTTAGCTTCTGCAAGTTCGGCTTCCTATCGTTGCCTCCTTCCAGAAGAGCGCTGCGCCCCGACATTGCTTCCGAAACATTTAGTTTCGTAATTATGTCGTCGGTCATGATGCCCGCATCACTCCCTCTTCATTAGGACAAAATAACCTAAAAACACAAGCCAAATCTTCCGATGTTATTATTTTACCATTACTTAATCTTTCGCGCGAAACAAATCTTGAAGCATCAGTTCGCTATGAAGCATACCACTATACTTGCCCTTAGCAACACCGTACGGAGTTATAAAAGTGAAGACGACTCCATGCTTCAATTTGTTCTCATTCATAAATAGGCCTTGACGGTAACGCAGTTTATCTGCATAGTCTGCCGTAATGCTATATTCCGATGATGCAAACTTCATCTCACAAAGATGAACTATCTTGTCTGCACGCTTGATAACAAGGTCAATCTGTGTACCACGCTTCCGTGTATCCTCTTCCTGTTCGTCTTTCTTGACCACATAACGCCACGCAGAAGCTTCGGTAGCCATGCCAGAAATGCCGAGCCCCTGTTTGATTTGGTCGAGATGAGCCAGACAGACTTGTTCGAACGTAAACCCCTCCCAACTCTCTACACCACGGTCATTGCAATGGTGTGACCAATACTGCTCGTCACGTGAGTTGTCGTTCTCAACATATTTCAGATAGAATATGGTATAGAAATCGCACAGGCGATATAGGGTCATCTTCTTGTTACATCCATACTGACTGTAGGTAGAGATGAAATCGCATCTTTCCAGATTTTGCAATATCTTAGTCAGACCACCACCAGCAAATCCTGTTGCCTTCTCGATGTCACCACGTTGGAAACCTTGACGATTGGTTGCCAGAAAACGGACTACAGTGATATAGCGGTCTGCCTTCTTAAAGAGTGCTGGATAAAGCTCACTAAACTCCTCACGCAAATCTGCATTGCGATTAAAGAAGAGCTCGTCGATGTTCTGAGGGAGGCTAAGTTCTGGACGCAACAAACTGAGATAATACGGAACCCCACCCATCACCATATAGCATTGGGTAATCTGATACTCATCCCAGTCAATACCATGATTCTGCAGATATTCCCGGCACTCATACAATGTGAATGGACGCAAATAAATCTTACGCGTCTTGCGATTGTGCAGGCCACCCTGATTCTGTTCCAGCTTCTCCTTCATCCACGAAGTGGCACTACCACATGCTACCAGAACAATATCATCACGCTCTGCCACCCATCCGTTCCAGAAATATTCAAACGAACTCAGGAAATCGCTCTGCTTTGAGTCAATCCAAGGCATTTCATCAATGAAGATAATCTTGCGTTCTGACTGACTCCTCTCCAGCAGTTCTGACAAACAGTCAAATGCTTGCGTCCAATCCTTCAGCACAGGAGCATCGGTATATCCATAGCGTATCAATGCCTTGCGGAAGTTTGACAACTGAGTAGCAGGCTTCTTATTGTGCGCACCCACGAAATGGAAATCATAGGTGTCGTGGAAATATGAACGTACCAGAAAGGTCTTGCCAACGCGGCGGCGACCATACAAGATTATCAGCTCAGAACGCTCCGACTGACATGCTCTATCTAACTCGCGCATTTCGCGCTCACGACCGATTAACTTGTCCATAAAATCATCTTTAGGTGTATTATCTATTTCGTTTACAAAATTACTAAAACAAAATGAGGAAACAAGAGAAAAAGTGAGAATAACGTCCAAATCTATGTATTTTTGTGAGATTTGGACGTTATTCCTACTTTTTCCGTTATAACCTCATGCACTCAGCAGCTATCATTTGCCAAGTGTTTGCCTATTGCCAAAGGACTGCAAGCAGCATTGATTGACGCTGCGCGCATGAAAGAAAATACATAAAAATAGACAAAAATAGGAAAAACACACACTTTGCTAAAGGAAGGGCATAACTAACATGTATCGTTTTTATTTATTTTCCGATATTTTATTTATTTTTTTCTTTGCGCGCAGCGTCAATCATCTAACCGTACAGGTAGAATAATTTTACACCTACTTATTTGGTTGTTACAAAAAAAGGAAATATCTTTGTACCGTAATTTTGAACAGTCACTTAATTAATTCTTGAATAAAGATGAAAAGGAGATTTTTCCTCACCGCCATGCTCTGCATGTCAATGATGGTGTGCTTTGCACAAAACAGCACAGTAAAGAATATACGCGAACGCTATGCCGCAGCTCTCGAACGAGTGCAGATGATGCTCGAAGAACGCAATGCAGCAAACTATGCGACAACAAAGATGACTACCGTCCTGCCTGCCATCGGCCCTGTGGACGAGACTTTCGAATGCTTCGCTTTCGACGCTAACGATGATGAAGAGAATTCTACCACCCCTGACTTCCGTCCGTTCTTCATCCGCACAAAACTCGACGCAACACCAACAGCATTGGGCATCAAATACAGAGAATATCTCTTCAACGACAAGGACGGCACTCTCATCTTCTGCTACAGCAAGACAAGCGGATTCTGGGCAGAAGACGAGGTGTGGATGGAGGACCGCGAATATTTCGACGACAAAGGCAAGTTTGTCACCAACAATTTCAAACTCACATCAAGAGAGAGCGGTGAAGCATACCCTACTGGCGACTTCGAAAGCGACAATGGAGAAAGCAGCATAGAAGCAGCAAAAAAACTCTTCAACGCCTTCACAGCAATAATGAACATAAAGTAGCTTTTCTAGTATTTCTGGTTTTTCTAGTTTTTCCGGCTTTCCTAGCCCCTCTTTAACTCTCCAAACAGAGAAAGTTAAGCGGCATATAAAAAGACTGGCAGAAAATGGTAACACACCCATCTTCTGCCAGTCTTTTTTCTTCGTATTTTACGGCACAAAAACGATGCCTCACAAGCACGCGATGCTTTGCGAGGCAAGGCATCAATGCTCTGCCCCGTCAAGCATCTATACTCTAAAAGGCATCGTTCCTACAGGAGACGATACAAGACAATTATGCCTGCGCCAATTACACATTATCAATCACAATTATCAATTAACCTCAACTCCTACAACACAGATTACACGCATCAAACTGCTTGCATTATGTAATATAATACAATCTGCATACATTATTTAAGGGTACGACTGCAATAATTATCCATATCACGCCTTAATTTATAATAGAAAAACATACCTTTGCAGAAACAAAATCTGCTGAACAATGATACAAGAACCTACACAGTATGAAGAATGGCTGACAACAATAGCCAACACACGCCTTATCTATAATACTATGGATGAACTGGAGAACATGCTTGACACCTATTCGATTCACGGCAACGGCGTCAAACGCAGCTTTTCAAGCCAACAGAAGATGCGCTCTGCTTACCGTGACCTGAAGGTGGAAGTTGAGCTGATGACAGATGGCATTATCAATCTCGACAGAGTGCTTCTGCATTATCATAAGGCATGGGATTTCTTTCATGCCAACCTCTATCGCAGAACAAACCCAGAGCAAGTTGCTATCGAACTTCTATCTTTCTGCTACCCTCCATTCATTCGCAATGGTATCGGAGCCAAACGTGCAGCTATCTATCAGCAAATCATTGAGCAGGACATCAATATTCCTTTCTTGATACTCATGCTAATGAAATCTATACCGGGGCATGATTCTAAGGGTGGTGATGCAAACGACATGCCGCAGCAGTTTGAACGTGTAATGACGTTACTGCAGAACTTTATAGGCAATGATCCTGACTTCAGCGTTTTACCTTCTATCACGCGTGCAAGAGAAGAAACCAACAAATCAAGGTTGATGCTGCTTTTCCATGTCTCACAGATACTTGACATATATGAGTCGTATGCTGACACAACAAATATCTATGATACAGCAAATGACATCAAGGCAAGTCATGTTGACCTTGATATTGTGGGCTATTGGAATGAATGCGACGGAGAATTGCTATACACTGATTTCTGGCAAATAGAGGATGCCCTCAACTACGGGACGTACTTCATGACCTATTGGCATAAGGATGCAGACAACCGCCTGACTGGCACTCGCTACACATTATTTATAATGGAAGGTGCTGATGGGAATCTGGTCTATTACATGCTGCATCCTGAAGCAATTAAACATAGGATGAAGGGACTTACCTACGGGGATGCCGACCAAGTGTGGTATAAGACAGAATGGTTGGATGAATGTCCAAACGAGCTACCGCTGCACCGCCTCATGCACTCGGATGTCTGGCAACAGGACATTCATCTTACAAGATGTACTGACGAGAATGTCATATCTCAATATGAGCGTTGGTTGAACAATGGATGCGAAATAGTCAAGCCTTTCCAACATCTTGAGTATAAGTTCCATCCCAATCTATATGCTGTCACTCTGACTCATCTATATATCCCATCCGAAAATGAAGGAGAGTTCTATAAAGTACCTAAGGACGCATACGATGGGCTTGAGCGAATCCAGATAGGAGACAACATCGGCACCATGCAGATGAACGGTAAAACGTACCTTGCTTTCGACGAGTTATTGCTGTATATTGGCACCACAAAGAAGGAATTACAGAAATACAATATAGAAAGAGTCAACTGCATAGAGTAGTGCAGTTGACTCCAATACGAATCACTTGATGGGTGTTCTATAAATCATTCAACTTTCGCTTTGCGACTTGCTCGTTTTGGGGAGTTAAAGTGGAGTTAAAGAGGAGTTATCGCTTCGCTCGGAGTTAAAGAGACGTTTGCCATGTCAGACATTTGTCACTTTAACTACCCTTTAACTTCTCTTTAACTACCCTTTAACTCCACAACAAGTGGAGCGAAACTTGTATAAATTATTTCTGGTATTTCTCAATGATGCAGGAATGCGTCTTTGACTCCTTGTCGTAGTTGATGCCTACAAGGAGTATTTCATTTCCACTGCCCTCCCCCATTGGACGTGAATCAAGATACTCAGCAACCTTGGCAGGATAGTTCTTCTGCTTTATCTGATCAATGGCAGCAACAGCATCCTTATCGCATTTCAACTCAACAACCATTGCAGGTTTGTTGCTGAACTTGCGAGGAATAAACACGAGGTCTGCAAAGCCCTTGCCTGTTGCAAGTTCACGATGAATGATGTACTCGTTCTTTGCGTATATATAGGCAATGGAGAGAACACAAGACAGGGAATTTTCATCATTATAGGAGAGTATGCTGGTATTCTCAACGTGTGCGGCATCAATTGCCTTTGCAACCATCTCAGCATCACCAGAGAGTGTATGATTCAACAGATTCTCTGACGATTGAATGGTGTTAACAATTTCCATCCATTGATTATCCTTGACAGCATTTATCCATTCTCCTGCCACCTCTTTGTTTGGAATGTAGCATTTCTTGGTTTTATCATCGTAGGCGAGATAACCGAGGTGAATCAGCACTGTGAGCACATCGTCTTTCGACTTGACCACAGACATGTCATTGCCAAAACTTGTGGTTTCGACAGAGCATCGTCCACCTCCCAGCATCTTTATAACTTCATCTCTCAACCCATCATAATTAAGGTTGATGTACTTTGTCACTCTGTCGTATGCTCCTGTTGCTGCCCAATAGCTGCTGCATCTCCTTGCGCTTATGGCTTTCATGACTGAGCTCGGATTGAACATAGAAGGTTCATCGCCAATCTGGTAGCCATCATACCATGCAGCAAGTTCATCAAAGTCCATGTTATGCTGCTCGCACAGCGCTTTCACCTCATCGCTTGTAAAACCAAAACTGCCTGCTGCCGCAAAAGGCTGCACCATGGAATACTCGTCAAAATTGTTCAACGCTGACTCTGTGTTGAACTTCACCATAGGCAGAATGCCTGTGAGATAAACACCTACAAAAATTTCGTCAGACCCTTGTGATTTGAACAATCTGCGCAGGAACATGACGTATTCGTCCATCTCCGTAGGTTCTACTGATGACGGAGAATCCTTGAACTTGCGTCTTTCGGGGAACTCACGACATATAGCATCCCACTCATCAATAATGAAGTAGAAACGTTCGCCTGTCTGATTGAATACATCTTGGAGGCATCCCATTAAATCGGCTTCATCCTTAAATCTGACATTAGAGAACTTTTCTCTAAGCTCTTCTGTCATAGCTTCATTGATGCTCCTTGTGACATGTCCATGAAATTGGGTATTGGCTGTAAAAGAGGTCACATCCAGATAAAGCACATTATACTTGTTAAGGTGCTCCTCAAAAGAAGGATCCTTTTCGATTGCCAACCCCTTGAACAGTTCACGCGAATCACACGATTTGTCGTAGTAAGCACATAGAGTCTTTGCCATCATAGACTTTCCGAACCTACGACAACGGGTGGCACAGATATATTGTCGCTCTGTGTCGATAGTGGAATTAACCCTCGCAATAAAACTGGTCTTGTCAACGTAATTGCTTCTCAGAATCTTTTTGAAAGCAAGGTTGCCTTTGTCAATGTATGTGCCCATATTGATAATTTCTAAGTTGTGAAATCCGAGCGAGAAAACACTCTTGAGCACAAAGTTACATTTTTTTCATGAACTATGGCGCAAAAATCCCTGTTTTTTACACCTCAATCTGCTTAGTAATGGCGAGATAATGATTTCAGAGGATTTGGCTTGTATTTCAGACTATTTTGTTCTCATGAATAAGGTAGCATTAAGTACAATGGTTTACAATGAGTTAGAGGAATTCCTGTTAATCGTCTGTTTGTGGTCTTTGTCTTGAGGGCACCTTTATTATGAAGTCCAAAAACACATTACTCATATCTAATTGTTGGCGGAACAATTCTTATCGTCGAATGGTCATTCTTTTGATTCGCCATAGGAATTTCACCTGGCTGGCATAATTTGTACACCTCATTGTTGATGTAATCGCTGAGATCGGAGATGTTGTCCTTGTTAGCTCCAAAGTTGAGCAAGTTGAGCCATGACCGCGAACTTGACTCAATGGTCACCTTGCATGCACGACTGCTTGTCGCCACCACCTTTATCTTCACATCCTCTGTGAAAGGCGACAGCCATGCACCATGACGAGCCTCAACAATGAATAAATCATCGTTGTACTTAACGCTTGAGAACTTGGTTCTCTTCATCTCAAAGAGATGTTTGACCGCTGTATAGACAGTTCGAGCGTTATGGGAAAATTCAAGTGTTGATTTCTGCATATCCTAATCAAAATATAGTGTTATTTCTTTTCCTCTTCGTCTTTTTCCCTTCCTCTTCTTTCTTATCATCGTCATCAAAGACTTTAATAATTAAAAAAGAGAACACAACATCAACCAACCACAGTTAATTCATCTAATAGTCATATTGTGACAACCCTTAGCACAGCCTCTTCATCATATCAATCACACTATCCATAGTGTGGCTGAAAGGCATACTTATGTCACTGGTTTTTAGATAATACCTTTTCCCCTGCGAAGCAGGAACAATCTTCTTGATGGCAGGAAACTCTTGCATCATATCTTGCAGAAGATTAAGCACATCATTGTCAGACAGAACAACCTCCACCAACCTTGAAATGCCATGATCAGAAACAACAATTTTATTCTTTGCCTTAGTTTCCTCACTCAGACCAGAAGGGTTGAATACAATAGCTCGGCAATTAGTAGCCAAAGCATTATTAGTAGCCAATCCGCCACCTAATGAATGACCGACAAACATTAGCGTCCCCCCTTTCGCTTTGATTTTTCTACACAATGTAACGGCATTCTTCAAAGCCAAATCATATTGATAAGAATCGCCACATACTTGATAGAAATTATTTTGCCAGTCACGAGAGTTTACGGGATCCGTTCCTGCCGTTGCATAGATATACTCATCCTTGCCACCATTCATTCTGTGATACAAGGCAGATACCAGACCCGTATTGTCTTTATCCCAATAAGTTATTTCAGGGAACTCATTGGATCTTGCCCAGCCGCCTGTCAATCTTCTTCCTTGCTTTGAATAAACATCCTTAGCAATATATGCCGCCTCCATATACAGACTATTGCTCCTCAGTACACCATGTATCATTGAACGCTGCTCCTCGGCCTTCTCAATGTTTCGTCTAACAACATTCATTATCAACTTTGGTGCCTCCGGAATTGAGAACACGCCATTCGGGTTCATCAACTCCACCAACACCTCAGGATCCGTACATTTCTTAATAACAACCTTTATGAAAGCCGTGAAAATGCCAATGAGCTCCCCCCAATTATAATTCGGTTCACCACAGTAATCATCAATCAGAGATTTCATGTGTTGCAAAGGAGGATTTAATGGAGTCTTTTCTAATCCAAAATCATTAAAGATATTTCCCAAGAATTCGGTTTCTTTCATAATCAAATCAATTAAGTAAGTATCTATTCAATATTGTTTATGAGTATATTTCGATTGTTTTTCCTAGCTTATCTAAAAAATACCAGCAAAATCTTCCGAAGTTAATACTTCACTATTACGAAATCGTTACGATTGGCCCCTGAAATGGACGATGGAGTCAATTTGAACAGCTTTGTTTTTGGAATATCAATATGTAAAATCTCTAATTTAGCATTTCATCTATTATTAGTTTTCCAATGCGATCTTGCCATTAGTAATAATGCCCAAGCACGATTTGTTCTCCCAACACACATTGCATATTTGGAATTTGCAATTAATGACGAACAAATATCTGCACATGATTTTAGCTCCCATACATTGTAAGTGTTAATACCCTCTTGCATCATTGATTCAAAATTATTAAGTTCTTTCCAATAATCCATAAAAAACTTATTACTTATTTAATTTCAGGATCTTCGCGAGCAACTCTTTGTCAGATGTTTCTACATTCTGAGACATTTGTTTCATATCATCTACAGAAGCGCATATTGCATCAACATCTACCCCCAGCTTTTCGAGGTTTACAGAGAGGGTTCTTGATAGATTTTTAATACTTGTTTGTAAATCCTCTACATTTTCAGTTAGAGAATCTGTTTGTTCCGTAATATTATTCTGTAAAGTATTCTTGAGTACTTCGATATTATCTGAGGTTAGTTCTTTTAACTCTTCCACAAATTGACGATTTCCACGCAAAATATTGTTAGTAGAATCATTTAACTTTCCAATTAAATCAGAAATAATAGAACATGTTTTTTCATTACTTTCCTTAAGCGAATTTGATGCGTTCGTGTATGAATTGACAATATTTTCCAATTCCAAAATCTTAGACATAAAGGTGCCTATGCTTGTTGACATATCATGAATGGTGTCAGCTATTGCCTTACTAAACTCATCAGAACTCCTTTCTACAATAGTTTTAAATCCATTTATTGCATCTCTTGTTTCTTTACTATTTTGATTTACACACTCATTGAATTTGGATATCTCTGTCGTTGCATTTGAAAGAGATGCTTTTAATGAATTAGACACCTCCTCGATTCTTTGAATATTTAAGTTTGTTTGAGAATTAATCTCAGATAAAATCTTGTTAGACTGTCTACTATGTTCATTTATCACATTCTCGACATTCTTTGAACTCTCTTCTACTTGGACAAGCAGAGAATCGTTTTGGAGTTTAATATTTTCAGTCTTTTGGACTAAAACATCTAATTTATTGATGATTGATCCTATCGGTTTTAGTATGCTTTCAACAGTGTTTTTTTGTTCATTTTTTATAGTTTCTTGTAATGCTGTAATGCCTGCAATTATAGACGTTGAAAGATAAGTTATAAACGCACAAATAGATATGGTCACACTAATATACATTGGAACAAACTCAAAAAAAGCAAGTCCTAAAAAAACGACAGCAACAAGGATTGCAAGTATAATTGATTTTTTCATATGGATTTAACTAAACTAATTGTTGAATTAATATTTTTTATTATCTCTGATATAAGTTCTTGTACGATCAATTCTCTGTCTTCGATTTTAGAATTTCTAATACTGCTACACATTTTTTCATAGACGACATTCCACTGACTATCTATCAACTCACCCTTAAATCCTATTTTTGACAAATATTCAGTAAACGACACGAAGTCAAAAGTATCACTCTTATTGAAACTTGTTAATATCAATTTTAGAGCGCCTGAATCAACAAGAGGCTTTAGGGTACTCTCATATGGAGCAGCTTTCTTTTTAATGAACTGAAACGTTGTATCTGCAGGATTTTTGGTTAAACTACATAATTTATACATATCATCTAGAGTGAACTTGTTATCAATCTGAATAAATTCAAATTTGTCACTCTGTATTGACACCTCTATGCTCGGTTGTAAATAATAATTTTTATTGTAAATTGTATTTTCTTTTCCTGTTTCTATATCTGTATACCCTCTAGAATTATACCCTAAAATTGTAGCTAAACATACAGAAATATTATGAGTACATAAAGATGATATTGCAGAATTCAATAAATTAACAAAAGATCGAGACTTATAAATACCAATATCGCAAACAGTAACACAAGAACAATTACATTTTCCCAAAAAAGACAATGTTTCCTCTATAAAATAAGTGTTTTCATCAGTTTGGGGAAACGAATCAAATAATATAACATTATGATTTAGAAAAGAAGACTCTACATAGAGAATCCATAGCAATCTTCCAAAACACATCACCTGGTTTTCCAAAAGTAAATAAGGAGAATCTAATCCTTGTATGGGTATTATTAAAACATCTTTATGTGGAATGTTGTCAGGAATAGCCCATAATTTATTATAGAGACATGGATTATAAGGTGTGGAATGGTTTTCCACACCTATAAACATTAAAAGTTCTCTTTTATAAATTATTTCCTCTGGTAACGTCATACTTACTGCAATTTAAGCTTTGAAAACAGATCATTATAATGCTCAATCTTTATGTCTCTGTTTGTAGTGTATTCTTCTCTATTTCTTGCTATTTCAGAGAGTTGATCCGTTAAAGAATTCAACTGAGTGGAGATTTTCAAATCAGCAGCATTTATGATTGAAGAGAATACTGTATCTATCATATCAGAAGTTCTACTAGACAACAATACTACATAATCATTTATTCTCTTTTCAAATTGATTTTTAGCTTGAGAGATTAAAGACGCTCTTATAGCCTTAACTTTATCAGACTCAAGCTTCGCCCTAATAGCTTCTTTTTCTCGATTTAAAGCCTTTTCCATTTTCTCGGCTTCAGCAAGTTCTTGTTCTGATTTCCATTTATCACCATTAAGTATGGCAAGATTTGCAATCATTTCCATTTTCTTTTTAAGAGCATCTTTGAGTACGGCTTCTGCTTCACTCTTACGAGTTTCAAACTGCTGTTCATATTGCGTGTCAAGTTCACAAGTAGGAGGGTCAAATTGTTCACCTGCTTTTTCAAGCCAATAAGAAAGAGAAACGTAATCGAACACACTAGTCTTCTTCATTTTGCCATTCACTCTATCCGAAGCATTCTTTAGTCCGCCCAAAAGCGTAGCTGCATCTTTAGCTGCATCTGTCTTTGCGAGGATCTTCGCGCCTGTACCTAATGCCTCACCAACTTTTCGAATAGTGCTTCCCGATTTACCAATCTTAGAGACCCATTTACCAGCCTTCAACCAGCCGGTACTAGGAATAAATAACATTGCAATATCCAATACATTCCCAATAGATCTGCCGATAGCACCCAATTGACTTTGTCTGTCAATATATTGTGGTTCATAACTATTGGTAATCGCTTCAACATTTGACTTATATGATTGAATTTCCTGTTCTGCCTTTGAAATTGCCAATTCTATATCAGCTTTTGCTTGATTAGACAGATTTTCCTGAAGGTTGACGTTTTCTTTAATCTCATTTATTTGTTCAACCTTAGCCATAAATTCTTCATCTATGCTTTTTTGCCTTTCTGTATAATCACGAGCGACACTCATATCAAATGTACAATCACTATCAAGGCCAATTGTTTGCAATTCGCTCCCTATTGACATCATCTCTTCACCAACACGCTTGCAGACTGAATTTGCAGCTTCTTGAATAAGATTTTCTACTGCAGAATTCATTGCTGATGATGCTTTTGTAAGACGCTCATTAAGTATGCGATTTAAGTCTTCTACACTTCCCTCGGAATTGTTGGCGACAATGCCAAAATCCTCAACTTTAGCATCTGCGTTACTGCGAATTGATTTTTTAACGTCTGACTTCAATTCATCGCCTCTTTTTTGGATAAGAGTTTGTTGTGCATGCAACTTGTCTCTCCAATTGTTTACCAAAGATTCAGTCTGTGATTTTTGCTTTTCAATGTCTTGTATTGACTTGCCTATAGACTGCATCAAAGTGTTCTTACGTATTGAAATAGCTGTTTCAAGTTCTGCTTTTATTGGTTCCAATCTTTCAACAATAGCTTTTTCAAACACTTCTTTCACATTGGATGCGATTTCTTTTGTCAAATAGGTCACAAGAATTTCAAAATTACTTTCAAATTCCTTTCTTGATGTGTCATTTGAGATTGCAAAAAAACGTATTGGATGACCTAATTTATCTGAAATATTCTTTTCGTTTTCACGGATTGTGGCTTCCCAGTTCTCTTCTGTTTTTTTGATATCATCAATATGTGTTCTAATAAATATCACTGGAATATTCTGAGCTTCAATTGTTTGAATCATCAAAGCGTCTTCGTCAGTTATATTCTTTGCTACAACATAGATTATGCACTGAGCAGATTTAAGAATTCGTTCCGTTATTTCAATATGTGTTGTAATTATTGTATTAACACCTGGAGTATCGACAAAAGTTAAGCCTGATTTTAACAAATCTGAATTAACACCAATATTAAGTGATTTAATCTGCTTACCTGTTTCTACGACTTTATTATTGTCTAACAACTTTATCTCTTCAAATGAAATATTTTCTACTGTACCATCCTCAAGTACAAGCGTTGCGTATTCCGTTTCTGAATACGAAATAAATGTTGCAAAAGCTGTCGTTTCAATACTCTTTGTAGGAAGCAAATTTCTTCCTAAAAGATGATTTATAGTTGCAGACTTACCTGATGAGAACTGACCAATTAAAGGAAGTTCGTATCGTTGATTAGAGTTTTTATCAACAAAGTCTTGAATAAGACTAACAGCAGAAACGTCCCCTAACTCCTCAGAGACTTCTAAGTAATTATTAAGTATCTGTTGAATTTCCATATTATTGTTCTTTGATTATATCAGTTTCTATTGAATCAATAGCAGCACGAACAGCTTCTGCTTTTTCTAAAAGACCAATCAAAGCAGAATGTGCTTCATCAATTTTCATTAAACGATCGTTTTTATCTTGTTCTGCGAGAGTCATTTTCGATTTCAAAGCCTCCAACTTTTTGGTCTTAGTTTCCAGTTCCTCTCCAATCTCACTTTCAAGAATGTCAATAGCCAGCTGTGTGAGTTGATCTTCTTTCTCATTGATAGATTTTAGTGCTTGAGAGCGGCTATCTTTTTCCAATGATTCGAATATGCCCTCTATGTATACTTTTGCTTTCTTAAGTTGATTCTCAATCGCCTTGTCAACCTTTTTGGTTCGTTCAGCTTGTAGTTCTTCTATTTGACGTTCAAGATCTTCTCGTTCAATCTGGAACTTTCTTGCATTACGAGCATTTCTTTCGAATTCAGACATTTGATTTTCAAGCTTTTCTCTTTTCATTTCTAATTCATGCATTCGTTCTTGATGCTGTTTCTCGAGTTCTGCCTTTTGCTGAACATAAAAATTATGTGCAGTATAATCAGGAACATCCTCTTGGTACTGCTGCATTTCTGTTTTCCACTTACTTCCAAACCATCTCATAGGATTAAAAATGGAACGTTTTGTTGTACGGACTTCTCTTTCACGCCATTCCTTACGTATAGTTACTCCAGGATCTTGCATAGTAGTCTTTTCTGTAGTATACTGAGCATTGGCTTCTTGCATAGTGTTTTCTACCTTTACAATTCTAGCCTTTATAGTATCACAGTCGTATTGAGCATCTTCTGCCTTATATTGTGATTCTAACACATTCTTGCGTTCTTCCTGTTTTGAAGCAATGTCCAAATCATATTTGGACAAATCTAAATCTGCATTAAAATGAGATGTGTCTATTTCAACAGCTTTGAACAATAGCGAGTTCTCGCTATCACATACAGAACTTAATTGCTTGTTTATAATAGCAACTGACCCCTCAAGATTTCTTCTAATGGCATTACGGAACTCTGTCTCAAGCATACTTAACGCATCGCTATAAACAGACTGGTATTTAGACTTTATACGCGAAACATATAATTGAACATTACTTTCTAAGTCCGAAAGTGCAGTTTCATTATCAAGGCATAAAAGGGTCTGGTCTTTAAGATCTTTGGTGTCACTAGTGATGCTATTCCTTGCATTGCGTATGGCATCTGCAACAGCATTTACAACATCATCTTTTTTATGAGAAATTGTGTCCTTCACACCTTTAATTTCTGTTTGGACAGCATCTATCTGATCATTAATTTCATCTGTAGAGAACTTGCCATTGAGAGTTTCTTTCTCAATATTTAATTCTTGAATAGTTTCATCAGCAACAGAAATGACCTTTTCTATAGGTGACAGGAGTTCGTTCTTGGCTTTTTCGCCTTTTGTAATATAACGTAACAATCTGTGTTCAAAAGGTTCTATAAGAGAAGTTTCCAGATAATGACGCTTCTCTTCATCAGTGTGTTTTGTTCTTTCATTATAATCCAATTCCATTTTGCTTCGCGCAACAAGTGCCTTATATGCAGATATTGGCCACACCTCTGGAATCTTCTCATTAGGAAACATTTCTTTGAAACTGTTTTTTAATTTATTTACAATATCGTCAACAGTTTCTTCACCTTGTTTCGCAGCTTCATCAATGCGATTGAGAACAACAATTATGGACTTGCACGATTTCTTTAAGTCAATAAGAGTCTGAAAATCAGACTTTGACCCTGGCTGAGTAGCTCGGAACATAAAAATCGCAGCATGAGAAGCCTTCATCTGATTTTTTGTTATATCAGCATGTAGCTCCTTAACTCCATTAAGTCCAGGAGAGTCAACAAGATCAACTCCGTCATTTAAGAAAGGAGAATCCAAAAATATCTCTACACTTTCTATTTTGGCAGCAACATCTTTTTCTCCTTTGGTGCTAACATATTTCTGAATATTCTCAAAACTCACATCATCAGAAGTTTCACAGTTTCCATCCTTATAGTTAATTCTGATCATCGGTTTTCCTGAAGGAGAATCATTCACAGACTTCAAGAAATTTATGTTTGCAGTTGTCTCACTAGAGAATGAATCTAAATATTTCTCACGCATCAAAGCATTAAGAAATGTTGACTTTCCTGCAGAAAACTCTCCAACAACAATAATTGAAAATCGTCCTTCTTTCGTTTTTACCGATAGTTCATTGAACGCTTTTATATTTTCCTCTTTAGTTTCGCCAAAATGCGTAGTAAAAATGTCTTTGGCTTCACCGAGGAGGGTGATAACACTTTCTTTAATCTGACTGTGTTCTTTCAATTCGTTTACTTCCATGATGTATGAGATTTATATTGTTAATGCTTCTATTTCACTTTTCAATTGTAGTAAGTTATTTTTACTAACAGTAAGACTGTGCCGTTTTTGTTCAATTTCTTCATTCTCCATCGCCGAAGAAATATTACTTAGCATAACATTCAGTTGGTTTATATAGTTACTGCTTTCTGTCTTAAAATAATCACGAATAATGCTAACTAAATTGCCACGAAGTTCTTTGAGTGATTGCAAGGAGTCATTCTTAAGAGAGCGATGTAATTCTGATTGTTCATTAGTCAGAATACTTTGAAGCATATTGATTAGAGCTTTTTTACGGCTATTCAAAAATGCTTCTCTACCGGCTTCCATTTCCTTCCTCTTGGCTTCTTCTTCTTTTCTTACTTCGTTAAGTTGATAATCTTTTTCTTTGAGTTGTCGTTCTATATCTCTTGCAATTCTTTGCAATTGAGACTCCATGTCTGGTAGATCATCAATTTGCCTTTGTATTGCAGATAATTGGCGATTTAACGAACTCTTTTCGGATTTAAGATCACTCTTTTTTCTATCATACTCTTCTTGATCAGAATAGTCATAATCTGTATATGATTCCGATTCTGTTGTGTATTTATCTCCAAACCATCGTAGTGGATTCCACTTGGAACGCTCAACTCGAACTTCCCTATAACAAGTAACAAGTTGAGCATCTGGACGCCTTCCTAATGCGCTAATACGATAGTTAACGCTATTAATATCACTTCTTAATTTATTTGCTTGATTTTCTAATGAATTGTACTGATCATCAATTTTAGCTTTTTCTTTGAAAAACTCACCCTGTTTTATGTACAATTGATCTATTCTTTCTTCACACTCCTTTACTCTTGCCTGAGCCATGGAAGAGTTATTGCTTGAATTATAAGTGAACGTTTTTTTTCCAATATTTACTGATTCCACATTTGCTTTTTTTATATTAGCAATATTTGGAATCAAATTACGTATTTCCAAAAACATTTCGTTTCTAACAGACATAATTTCGTCTGCCAAACTTCTGTTTATACCCTCATAATGTCTATCGTAGAAGTTGTTTACAATTGAAGAAGCCTTTGAACCATCTTCACCAAAAGTATTATAAAATTCGTCTATAGTTTTAATTCCATCAATTTGTTTTTTAACTTCTTCAAGCCTTTGCATACCAGCCATAACTACATTAGCAAGACTGATTTTGAGATTTTTCTCAACATTGTCCATTCGGGCATTAACGTTCTTCTCTAAACCATTTTCATAGTTTTCAAAACGTGATTTAGCAGTGTTAATCTCATCCCTCACAATTGTTGCTGCAGGTAATTCCTCTTTCGGTTGGTTAACAAAAAGACTTTGTTCAATACGTTGAAGACAATCATCAAACTCGTATGACAATTGTGTTGACAAGCTGTTCACAAATACAGTTTCCTTTTCATTAGCCAAAAAATCTTTCAGATTATTTAAGAACAACTCGAAGCGACTTTCTTTCCAAAAACGAGCACGGTCATCATCGGAAATGTTATTGCAATCATCTACATATAGTTTCTCTATACTATGATCTTTTGCCGCCAAAGCTTTTAATGCTGACACTCCAAAAATATTTGTAACTTCATTTTTCCCGTCAAAAAAACGAAGGGAAATATCATCTGCGAGTTCATCCAATTTAGACTCCACGCTTTCTCCTTCTGATTTGCGAAGATCATCTATACGATTCATGACAAAGAAGAAGGATTTTTGGTGTTTAAGTAATTCTTCTTTCATGAACGATTGTTCGGTTGCCTTAATTCCAGAAGGCGAGAACACAAAAATACTTGCGTCTGCTTTCGCTATTTCCTGTAAAGTACGGTCTTCGTAGTGATTCGTTCCATTAAGCCCAGGAGTATCAACAATAACAATATTATTATCAAAGTTCTCTATGTGAACATAAATATTTACATATTCAATAGACGAGAACACATCAACAGTTTTTGAAAATGCTGTAACATATTCCTTCAATGTGGAAAAGTCAACTAATTTGGTATTGCCATCAGAAAAGAAAATTTCAGCTTTATTCTCTTTTACATGCCCAGGTTCTATACTGTGAATATACGTAAGAGTTGCCGTTGTTTCGGAAGTAGAATGAGGCAGAATGTCCTTACCAATAAGAGCATCAATAAGAGTCGATTTCCCTGATGAGAATTCACCTACTATTGTAATTCTGAATTCATTGTTTTGAATACGCGAAACAAAATTGTCATAAACGTCTTGGGAGATAACCCTTTCATCCAAAGCTTTTTGAGCAATGGACATTAGTTTCGATGTATTCTCTTTATATGTAGAAATATTCATTGAAAATTCTGGGATTATAATTTATATATACAAATTTATAACTGTTTTACGTCTAGATTTAAGCTATTTAAACATCCATCTTATTGATGTCAACACCATAAATTCATCTAATGGCGTCTACAAACTTGATCAGGCAGGAAACCAAGTCCATTTTTTTATAATATTATCTGAATTATATGTGATTTAGGTATTAAATTGTCAATTTACTTTTATAGATCAGTTTCTATTCAAGATTCTTCCAAATAGCTCTGTAGAATGGAGGAGGACCAAACACTCCACCGAAATTCATTATATTTGCAGGATATGTGTGCATACTTCCGCATTTAGGGCATCGTACTGGTGCAATGTAGGCTGTCGCATTCCACTCAACTGCAAGACCATTAAATCGCTCACCGCAGTTGTCACACTTGAATTTTGCTGTTCCAAAAACCATGTCTTTTTTGCAGTTTTAAATTCTACTTAAATTTTATCTTCACAAGAACATGAGAAAAATTCTCAATGTCTTTTGTAACATCATCACCCCAAGCAACCCCATTATGTGCAGAAGTGCTGGAATAATAATGATGCAAACATTCCCGACAAAGCTAATAAGAGAATAGAATCTATATAGAATAATGGCTGGTGTTTTTCTTTCACAAAAGGATGAATTGTCTGCAAAACGTAGTGGCACACGAAATTACAGCAGACGTGTCTGCCGCAAATTGAGCTATTAGTTATAGAAGACAGTTCAAACATCATACCGATTCTTCTATGACTAAGACTCCCCGATAGTCTCTCTTGATATTATTTTAAGGTTAACACATAGACAAAAAAACGTGGGAGCCTATCCTGTTACTCGTCCCACGTTACTTAGGCCTTCGCATTGCCCTTCCTGTCGAAACGAGCAACGCTGAAAGCCCCACGCCGTGTATATTGAACCAACACCAGCACAGGGTATATGAAACACCGTGAGCCAATGATGGCATACAATACACCTATTTGGGGCGTTCCCGTTGCTTTGTTTTTGACAGGAATTTTTGAAGTTGCGAAGTTCAAGTAACGTCAAATCCAAAGCGTAAAGGTACGCCTTTTTGTATATATGTATCTATACCCACCTTCCACCCACGGGGCTTTCAGCAAGTAAAAGATATTGCGAAAGTAATACTTTTTCATTGAAAACAAACAAAAACAGTCAAAAAAATGCAATCACAAATGACAAAACAGCAAAAAAAGTCCGTTTTGGCACCTAAATTTAACATTTTTACACAATCTCCTGTAGAGTAGTAACTATTCAGCGAATATTTTTTCAAACAAAGATTGGCTTATGCCGAGCTTCGGTTCAACAAAATTCAACCGAATTAGCCTGTATTATTCATACAGGAGTTAAAAGTTAATAGTTAAAAGTTAAAAGTTGAGTTTTTAAGTTGTAAAGTTGCAAGTTTGCGGAAAAACGGTTCCGAATGGCAACTTTTAACTATTAACTTATAACTATTAACTCCTACATTATGAAGCATGAATAATGTAGGTTAGAGCCTTTGGCTCTGGGAATTCAACCGTAAGAACAACAGCATTGCAACATTTTGGTCGAATTTGGTTTAATCCTTGTTTAAAAGCAACAAGTTATTGTTTATCTCTTGTAGCACGCATCCCTTACACAGTAGCCATCTGCTCTTTTGGTGAAGAATAGTGAAAAAGAGCAGTTATTGTTGCGAATTATCGAAATTGTACTTATTTTTGCACAAGATTGTACAACAAGCCTTTTTCCGGGTTTATTACAATACCGAATAAAACATCATTAGTTATATGCTTATGCAAACACGATTAGATTATAATATAGATCCAGAAGTAATAAGGTGGATAGTTTACGAGGCAACGCATTTGATCAATGATGCTCAAACTAAGGAGTATGACGAATTCACCTTGAACGACCTGGTTGAAGCTCTTATTGCCAAGGGGGCTGTACGTTTGACAGATGAAGAAACACTTGCAAGGCATTATACGAGATACTACTATTATGGAGATCAGCATGAGGTGTTAAGAATGACTAACTATGATTTCATGCTCGAAGGTGCAAGAAACGACATTCAAATAACAATTGCCGGCTACAGGACAAGAATATGGGCGCCATCAAACAGATATACACTTATGGGATTGGTGGACTTCTTTGTCAAACTTGATTCTGACATGCCTAAATTAGTGGAGCGAGGCATGAATTATGTTAAGAACATACGGAAGAAAGAGAAAATTCTTGAGATAAACCAGAACACTGTCTCAAACATTGTAAAGACCACATTGGAGGGTACGGGTATAGAGTACAAGCTGGATCTGTATAAGCAGCAAGCGTTCCTTACACTTTATCTCAACCATAAACTTGAAACTAAGGTCCGACTGCCATACAAGGATTTCATGTCTAAGATTAAGCATGTAGAGGATATGGTACATCAGCTTAACGAGTTAATGGACATAATAGGTCAACCAATCCGCATAAAGGGAAGACAATAAGTAGGTGATCAAAATTAGTTTTATAATAGATATACTCTATTTTGATACAGATTACTATCTTCAGCTGAAGGTAGCGCCCGTAAAGAAGCGTGACTAAATGTCACGATTTAGGAAGCGACCGAAACAAGTGCTATTGTTGAGGACGGACAGATGCGGGCATAGTGACTGAAGATGAAGTAGTAAGACGAGGCAAGGAATCGATTAAATATCGATTTCGAAGACTCGGGGCGCAGCGCTCGACTTGTCGGAGCCAAAGAATGAAGGCGAACGAGAAGGCGATAAGCGCAAGGGTGTTTCAAAAGAGAGTATAGATATTAAGAACACACCTACGAGGATGAACTTATAAATAATTTTGATTACCTACTTAGATATGAAGAAAGAAGATATAAAGCCAAAGACCGGCCGTGCGCTAATGAACAAAATTGTCGGAGCCTTTTCACGTGGCCAGTCTATTCCAAATTCAATATACAGCGAATGGCTGAACACTATAGTGTTTGAAAGCTTGAAAAAGTATAAGTTTGAGACAACAGACAGAACCTGCACATTAGATGATTTCTTATTGGCGTTAACAAATTCTGGTATAAGCAGGTCTGACATCATTTTCCCGACAGTAAGCAGGAGACGCTCAGCTTATTCAAACATATTCAATGTAAAGTTCCAGAATTACGTCATGCAGTTTTGCAAAGCACAGGGCGTTGCAAATGGCTCCACAACAGAAGGATTTCGCTTATACATAGAGGGAATTTACGACTCTGTGTATTTCTTTCAAGTCGATCCGGAGGATGTTGTCGCCGTACTGCGCAAAATAGACGAGCTTATCCCTTCATGGAAAGAAGAGCTATGGAAAAAAACTGTTCTCGAAGCACAAAAGAGGGCAAAGAAGAAGAGCTTGAGTGAAAATACCATAGAAGTTCTTCTGAAATCCAAAATGGAGGGTACAGGCATTTCTTATTCTACGGTAAAACAGAAATTGCGAGTAAAGGTATATTTTAATGTCGGGCACAACATAATGATTGAGATGTACCTGTCGCACAAGAACTTCATCTCGCAGATAGATACCGTCATCAACAGTGTCACGTCAATAAAGAAGATGATTGATGAAACTGACATGACAATAAAGATAAAGAAAATAGATTCAACAATTATATGGAACAAGTGATGATATGGCAATAAATATAAACACTACAGAACTGAAGTCAATTCTTGACTCAACACCTTCATCTCAGAATGTGATGCTCGTGGGGCGTCATGGCATAGGAAAATCACAGATTCTCACCCAGTATTTCTCTGAAAAGGGAATGCCGGTCATCTCTTTGTTTCTTGGCCAGATGAGTGACCCTGGAGACCTCATCGGCCTGCCTGTGAAAAATGAGAAGACGGGGAAGACCGACTTCATGCCACCCTACTGGTTTCCGTTAGACGGCTCCCCTGTAGTCCTCTTCCTCGACGAACTGAACCGTGCGCGTCCGGAGGTTCTTCAGACAATCATGGATCTTGCCCTCAACCGTAAATTGGCAGGGCGTCCATTGCCTGAGGGCAGCCGTATCATTTCGGCTGTTAATGACGGCGAGGAATACCAGCTGACGGAACTGGATCCTGCGCTTGTTTCACGCTTTAACGTCTATAACTTCAGACCTACTGCCGAGGAATGGCTGCTTTGGGGCGTGCAGGCAGGACTTGACAAACGTGTGCTCGACTTTATCCAAGACTCCCCATTCTTCCTTGACGGTGACGAGAAGTCTGCCAACCAACTCGACTCAGGACTTGACAAGTCGCCTGACAGACGTGCATGGCATAAGGTTTCCGACTGTATAAAGAACGTGTCCGAACTTACCAAACTGCATCATAAACAGCTGGCTGGAATAGTCGGCGCACAGGCTGCAAGCAAGTTTGTTGCCTTTGCTGCCAACACAAATATACTGACAGGAAAAGACGTACTCCTGCATTTTGACAAGTGCAGGGAAAAGCTGCTAACATACCAGATTCATCAACTGTCATCTGTCAACGATTCCATATTCCGATTCCTGGAGACACAAAAACTGAAGGCAAAGGACAAGACGGCAGCAAAGAATGCCTTGATAGATTATGTTGGCCTGCTGCTGGAAGGAGACAAACGTGAAGCTATGGCACATTTCTGTTCTGTGTTTGAGAGTTCAACCTATCCAAACGCAATAATGTTTGTGATGACTGAAGCACCTGATGTTTATAGCAAGATAATGGATTTCATATCTTCCATCTAAGTAATCATGGAATTTGCAAAGACCTTTCAATCAATAGCAGAACGCTGGTTTCTCTCGGAGCCGGCACTCTTTGCCATTTACTGCACACACGGCATGTTGGAGAACCCAAACATGACGTGCGCCATGCGTTCAGGAAAAGGTCACATCGAGTACAATCCTCTCCTGCTACAAGGCATGCCGGAAAATACTGTCGAAGAGTTTTTGAAAGCAGAAGTCATCCGAATACTGTTGAAGCATCCTTATGAACGTAAACCTTCTGACTGTTGTGATGCAGCATGTGGCATGGGAAGTGAATGTGTACTTACATCTTACTATTCATGGAAGGGTGTCAACTTCATCAATCCGTCAATGTTTTCTTTACCTAAAATGCAGACCTACGAATGGTACGCCATCAATATCCAGAAGATGCTGCAAAGCAAAGAGGATGAGGCAGACCAAGATGACGAAGCAAACCCTGGCAATACTGACGACAGGCAAAACAAGGATAGAGGCAAGACAGGAGAAGAAGATTCACAGAACGACGATGCTAAAGACGAAGGACAAGACGATGGCGATGGCACCTCATCCATGGATGAAGACTCCTCTTCCTCTACCCAGAACAAATTCGCAGGCATGTCGGAGTTATGGGAAGAAGACGAACTGATGCAGGTACAGATAAATGAGACTGTAGAAAACATTCACCAATGGGGTTCTGTACCTGGAGATCTTGTTGAGCGTATCATTGCCAACACCAAGGCACACGTTGACTACAGAAAGATATTGGCAGGTTTCTGCGCTTCGGTGTTATCATCCAAGCGCAACTTGACGAGGATGCGACCTAATCGGCGCACAGAGTTCCAGAACATGGGCAGTGTGTATAAGTTTCGTACAAATATAATTGTCGCAGTAGATGTAAGCGGTTCAATATCAAGTGACACGCTACGTCATTTCTATAGTGTCATCAACAGATTCTTCCGATATGGCGTTGAAAACATTGACGCAGTACAGTTTGACAGTGTGCCGGGAGCCATTGAACCTATAAAAAAGGCGTCAAGAGATATTTGTGTCAAGGGGCGTGGAGGAACCGACTTTCAACCTGTCATCGACCTTGTTGCAGAGAAGAAATGCTATGACGGTTTGATAATCTTCACAGACGGCTATGCCGATCGCCCCGTCCTTCCTCCAATCTTTCACACACGAATATTATGGGTTTGCAATAACAGGCAAAACTATGAAGAGCATTATGAATGGATGCGAAAGTACGGCAGAGTATGCACAATGATTCTATGAACGACAAAAATCCGAAAAAGATGAAGATGCATGAGGCATGAAAAATACAAGGAGTTAAAGGGTAGTTAAAGAGGAGTTAAAGAGGAGTTAAAGTGACGAATGTCAGTATATGGCAAACGTCCCTTTAACTCCAGCGAAGCGATAACTCCATTTTTACTCCCCAAACTGAGAAAGTTGTAAAGCGAAAGTTGAATTTAAAATTGTAGCCAGCCATAAAAATGGCTGGCTACAATTTTAAATTCCTAACTGGATATACCCCACTCTATCCTTCAGTTCTTAAGTTTGTGAGTTTTTAAGTTTGTAAGTTTGTGAGTTCAAACTCAAGAACTCAAAAACTCAAGTTAATCAACTTCTGCTAATCACTGTGCAAAACAATGCCTTTCAGAATCTATATGCGTGACGAGCAAAAGAATCTATACTCTACGAGCCAAAGCAACGGTAGTCAACGAGCCAAAGCATCTACCCCTTAGCTCGTCTCGTTTTGTGGGTCACAACTTCAAATCAATATATCTTCTCGCGGAGAGCCTTGATATCGTCAGAGTGAACATACTCATCGTACTCCATAAGCTTATCAATCATGCCGTTAGGAGCAAGTTCGATGATACGGTTTGCGACTGTCTGTATGAACTCGTGGTCGTGTGAGGCAAAGAGCACATTGCCCTTGAACTGCTTAAGATTATTGTTGAACGCCTGGATTGACTCAAGGTCGAGGTGGTTGGTTGGAGTGTCGAGAATGAGGCAGTTAGCATTCTTGAGCTGCATGCGTGCTATCATACAGCGCATCTTCTCACCTCCCGAAAGTACGTTCACCTTCTTGAGAATCTCCTCGCCAGAGAAGAGCATACGTCCGAGGTAACCCTTGAAGAACACGTCATTGCCTTCGCCGAACTGGCTGAGCCATTCGAGAAGATTCTTGTCTGACTGGAAGAATGATGTATTGTCAACAGGGAGGTAAGCAGTGGTGATTGTGACGCCCCACTTGTATGTGCCAGCCTGAGGTTCGCGATTGCCATTGATGATTTCGAAGAGAGCAGTCATCGCACGAGGGTTGTGAGAGAGGAACACGACCTTCTCGCCCTTCTCGATTGTGAAATTGAGGTCTTGGAAGAGCACTGTGCCGTCGTCTTCGATAGCAGTAAGTCCTTCGACTTCAAGAATCTGGTTGCCTGCCTCACGGTCCATCTGGAAGATGATGCCAGGGTATTTACGAGTAGATGGCTGAATCTCATCGACATTGAGTTTTTCGAGCATCTTCTTGCGTGATGTTGTCTGCTTACTCTTTGCTGCGTTTGCAGAGAATCGGCGGATAAACTCCTCGAGCTCCTTCTTCTTCTCCTCAGCCTTAGCCTTCTGGTTCTGCGCCTGCTTGAGAGCGAGCTGTGATGACTGATACCAGAAAGAATAGTTGCCGGCGAAGAGGTTCACCTTATTGAAGTCGATATCCACGGTGTGTGTTGACACAGCATCGAGGAAGTGACGGTCGTGGCTGACAACAAGCACTGTGTGCTCGAAGTTTGCGAGGAAGTCCTCAAGCCACTCCACTGTATCGAGGTCGAGGTCGTTGGTAGGCTCATCAAGAAGGAGGTTGTCAGGGTTGCCATAAAGAGCCTGTGCAAGCATGACGCGCACCTTCTCTTTACCTGTGAGCTCAGACATCATCTTATAGTGAAGGTCCTCCTTTATGCCGAGACCAGAGAGAAGCTGAGCAGCATCGCTCTCTGCATTCCATCCGTCAAGTTCTGCAAACTTCTCCTCAAGTTCTGCTGCGCGTATGCCATCCTCGTCAGAGAACTCCTCCTTAGCATAGAGGGCGTCCTTCTCCTGGATGATGTCCCAAAGCACGCTATGGCCCATCATTACAGTATTCATCACTGTGCAGTTGTCGAATTTGTAGTGGTCCTGTGAAAGTACTGACAGACGCTCGCCCGGACCAAGAGTGATAGTACCCTTTGTTGGTTCAAGTTCGCCGCTTATGGCTTTAAGAAGTGTTGACTTACCTGCTCCGTTCGCACCAATGACGCCATAGATATTTCCATTGGTGAACTTCATGTTGACATCCTTATACAGGACACGCTTTCCAAACTGAATAGCAAGATCTGAAACTGTAATCATATATGTAGCTGTTCAAAATACCTTAAAAAAACAAATGATGCTGCAAAGTTACACATAAATGATTAGATATGAAAGTTTTGTGATGAAAAACTTTGATTTACAAAAAAAACGGCAACTACACAGCGATTAGTCCGTAACTACTCAGCCATGCTACTTTTAAACAAGGATTCAACCAAATTCTACCTAATTTTTAAGAGGATTGCTATTCAATTAAGAAAATTCACAGAGCCCAAAGGCTCTAATTAGGTTGAATTTGGTAGAATCCTTGTTTGAAAAAAAAGCATTCGCTGAGTAGTCACAAACATTCTCTAAATAGTTACAAAAAAAACGCAGAGCAACAGACGTGCCCTGCGGTTTTATGGTTGTACTCCTTATTCCTTCTCCCCATGGGAGTTAGAGGAGGCTCAAATCAGCACTTGATGTTCAGCTCCTTTATGATAGCTGCAATCTTCTCGAATGTAGAAATGCGAGAAGGCACAAGAGGAAGACGAAGCTCATTCTCGATGAGTCCCATAGAATTGAGCATAGCCTTCACACCAGCAGGATTGCCATCGACAAAAAGAAGCTTGAAGAGTTCAGTAAACTGATGATGAATTGTGAGCGCATTGCTGTAATCGCCATTGAGCGCAAGACGCACCATGCGAGAGAACTCCTTAGGGAGCGCATTGCCAATGACAGAGATGACACCCACAGCACCCAGGGTGATGAGCGGGAATGTTATGCCGTCGTCACCAGAGATGACATCGAAATTCTCTGGCTTGTTCTTGATGATGTCGTCAATCTGCGTGAAATCGCCAGAAGCCTCCTTTATGGCAACGATATTCTCACAGTCGTTGGCGAGGCGAAGAGTTGTCTCGGCAGTCATATTCACACCAACACGGCCTGGCACATTGTAAAGGACAACTGGAAGCTCCGTAGCTGCCGCTATTGCCTTGAAGTGCTGGTAAAGACCTTCCTGAGAAGGCTTATTGTAGTATGGGCAGACAGAGAGAATGCCGTCAATACCTGTGAAATCTTCTGTCTTGAGAGTTTGTACAACAGCGTTTGTGTTATTACCACCACAACCCATAAGGATTGGTATTCTGCCTTGAACTTTCTCAACCACTATATCTTTAATCTGCTTTCTCTCTTCAGCAGAGAGACATGGAGTCTCGCCTGTAGTAGCAAGAATGCAGAGGAAATCAACACCGTTTGAAAGTTGATAATCGAGCAATCGCCTAAGAGCCGTATAATCGACTTCGCCTCCTTTGAAAGGAGTGATGAGAGCGATGCCCAAGCCCTTGAATTTATTATGTACCATAAAAATATATGTTGTTAAATTTTCTTTTGCAATGTATAAAATTCTTTTTCTGAATAGTCATACCACTCATCCACAGGCATGCCTTCCGGCATGATGCTCACAAACAAGCTCTGTGTCATGTCCTTATTTATCGTGAGCGCCTTTCTGAAATCCAGGAGGAACTGCTCCTTATCTCCCACAGCAAGATCCACGAATGCACGCGCCGGCGTTGTGCTGCTGGCGAAACAATCGCCATTGTCAGGACTGTCGATGGAGTCAAGCACCTCGACAGCGCAGTCATAGAGGCCTCCTAAGACATAGGCAACAACCATATCAATGCAATACCCCACCTTGTCCTCGCTGTATTCCAAACCCTCCATAAACAGCATCTGCGCATTTTCAGGGCTGCCTGTCATGGCACAGATAGAGCCCATCATGAAATACGTATCATAATTGGTGCTGTCGAACTGCAGCGCCTTAAGGTAAAACACCATGGCCCTCTTGTATTTCTTGTTACGGAACAGGACATTACCGATATCACAAAACATATAGTTGATTGCCATCTTCTCGTTTCGTGACATAAAAGGGTTGTCAAGCTCCTCCTCATTGTACAATGCTGACAGCAGGCGAACCAGCTTTCTCAAAGTGGCAATGCCGTTTATCTCTGACGAGAACAGAGCGTCAACAAGCGGCAACACATGAAGCACTCTTCCTCCCTTTTCCAGATAATCCTCAAAGTATGGAATGCAGCCCTCCTTGTCGCCAAGTTCATAGAGCACATGACCTTTAGTCACTATCGTCTCCATATCCTCAGGGTCTATCGCCAGCGCAAAGTCACATGCCTCGTTTGCATTGTCATACATCTCCAATGTATAATACATCAAAGCAAGATGTGACCAGCCCCTTGGCAGATAAGGTCGCTCGTCAAGAACCTGAACGAGCCCCTTCACCGCAAGGTCGGTGATTCCGTATTCTCGGCAGATGTCAACAATCTGCACATCCTCATCGTAAGAGCCGAGCGGCTGAAACTTCTCGATATACTCCTCAACCCAACGTCTTGTCAGCTCCACGTCGTACACCCTCTCACCTGTCTCGTCATCCATGCCACGAAGTTCAACAAACGACGAGATGACATGCACATAAGCCTCGCGCCTCATCTGTTCGGAAGGCGACTGCCCGTTGTCCATCTTCATCCATCTGCGAAACATGCGGTCAGCCTCAGCAGAATCCATGTCGAGAGCATACTTCAGCTGGCATTTCTGGTAGTAAACATCAGAGTTGTCGCTGTCGAGCTTGTCAACGATAGAACTTGCGAGCTCCAGTTCACGCTGGAAGATATACACAGAGCTCTTGACCGTGAGAAGGCCTTCGCTGCCCTGATGAGCAAGCAGTCCCATATCAGCAGCAATCATAGCGTCTTCTGACCTGTCTTCGCTCATATAGTAGTCTGCTATATCCGCAAAATCATCCTCGTCAAGATAGACACTCTCGCCATTCTGCATTTTTGACTCATAATAAGCCAAGTTGGAGCGAAATTCTTCTGTTTGGAAATACTTGCTATTCATTTATTAATTCAACTTTCGCAGGTTTCAACTTGCTCGTTCGTAGAGTAAAAGTGGAGCTTGCGTTATCGCTTGCGCTTTCGCAGAAAGAAACTTGTATTCTATTTATTTATCTTCTTCCAGGCATCTGTGAGACCGACAGTTCGGTTGAACACAAGATGCTCAGGTGTTGAATCGAGATCCACATTATAGTAGCCGATGCGCTGGAACTGGAGATAGTCCATTGGCTTACGCGTCAAGAGCCATTTCTCTACGTATGCTTTCTTCACCTCAAGGCTGTTAGGATTGAGGAATGGGCGCATAGCCTCAATGCCGCGGATGTCGCCATTCTCCTTGGAATAAGCTGCCACCTCGTCGCGAGGATTCTCCACCATCCACAGGCGGTCGTAGTTGCGCACCTCAGCCTCAACACAATGATTGCAGCTGACCCAATGGATTGTCTTGCCCTTAATCTTCATGTTGCTGTTTGGCTGTCCTGTCTTCGTGTCAGGGATGAGTTCTGCATGTATCTCCACGATATTGCCGTCAGCATCCTTCACTACACACTCATCAACATTCTCCGAGCAGCGTATGATATAAGAATTCTTCAGGCGCACCTCCTTGCCAGGACCAAGGCGGAAGAACTTCTTTGGAGCATCCTCCATAAAGTCCTCTCTCTCTATCCACAGCTCGCGGCTGAACTCAATCTCGTGTGTGCCGTCAGCCTCATTCTCAGGGTTATTGACTGCTGTATATGTCTCAACCTCCCCTTCAGGGAAATTCGTTATCACAAGCTTCACAGGGTTGATGACAGCGCTCACACGCTGAGCTCTCTTGTTCAAGTCGTCACGAACGGCAGACTCGAAGAGCGACATCTGGTTGAGGGCGTCAAACTTTGTGTATCCTATCTTGTCGATGAAAGAGACAATGCCCTCAGGACTATATCCACGACGGCGGAAACCGCATATTGTAGGCATTCGAGGGTCGTCCCATCCATTCACCACACCCTCCTTAACAAGGATGAGAAGGTTGCGCTTTGAAAGCAGGATATGGGTGAGGTTCAGCTTATTGAACTCTGTCTGACGAGGCCTGTTGTCATCGAGCGGCTGGTCATCGCCGCTGACCTGCTTAGCCCAGTCCACAAACAAATCATATAATGGACGGTGGCTCACAAACTCAAGAGTGCAGAGAGAATGTGTCACTCCCTCCCAATAGTCACACTGTCCGTGAGTGTAGTCGTACATCGGATATGCGTTCCACTTATTGCCTGTGCGCCAGTGAGGCATATTAAGCACTCGGTACATGATTGGGTCACGGAAATGCATGTTCGGACTTGCCATGTCAATCTTGGCACGAAGCACCATCTTGCCTGGCTCAACATTACCTGAGTTCATCTCCTCAAACAAGCGAAGGCTCTCTTCAACAGGACGGTTACGATATGGAGAGTCCGTACCTGCCTGTGTCGGCGTACCTTTCTGCTCTGCAATCTGCTCAGCCGACTGCTCGTCAATGTACGCCTTGCCCTGCTTTATCAACTCGACAGCCAAATCCCACAGCTGCTGGAAATAGTCACTGGCATACAGAATCTTGCCCCACTTAAAGCCAAGCCACTCGATGTCGCGCTTGATAGCCTCAACATACTCAGTGTCCTCCTTCTGAGGGTTTGTGTCGTCCATGCGGAGATTGCAGACACCACCATATTTCTGTGCAACACCGAAGTCAAGGGCAATAGCCTTAGCGTGACCGATATGCAAATAGCCATTAGGCTCTGGCGGGAATCGAGTCTGGACCTTGCCTCCGTTCTTTCCTTCCGCAAGATCTTTCACTATCTGCTCCTCAATAAAATTGAGCGATTTCTCGCGTCCTTCTTCCTCCTTGATTTCTCCGGAAAATTCTGCACTCATATTGATTTATTATAATTATGTGTTAGCAATGAATAAATTTTTTGCAAATTTACGAAGTTTTTTCTATACAAATATAATAAACTCATCAAAAAACGCCACGCCCATATTATAATATACTCGAAATGTCCTGCGTCAACCTTCCGTTTTCACCTCCAAGCGGCTACAACAACTGACAGCACCTGCATCATACTCCACATACAGTTCAAGCAAAAAGAGACTCCGCCCATCACGCCGACTACAAGATTGTACAATTCTTTGATAAGTTTGTCCTACAAATTTGTCGCTTCTCAATCATTTTCGTTTTTAAACCCCACTTTACAACTCCTCGTTTTATGGAAAATGTGGCACAAAATGCAGTGGTTTTGAGCAATAACGTCTGCTTTTTAGCATATTTTTAACAATTATGACAAAATTCACGCTCAAAAACTTTGGAGCTTATAATAAAATGCACTAACTTTGCATCCGTTATCCTGAAAACAATCTTTTTACCTTAAAAAAACTAATACCTATTGAAGTAAGAAGGCGTCCCATTGTGAAATGAGGCGCCTCCAATGCTTTAAAGGGGGGTATGAGTTTTTGAGTTTTTAAGTTTTTGAGTTTGTGAGTTTGAGTTTTTGAGTTTGTGAGTTTGAGTTTTTGAGTTCGTGAGTTTGTGAGTTGTTTGTTCGCTTAAGAACTTAAAAGTTCGTGAACTTAAACTCAAAAACTTAAAAACTCACAAACTTACAAACTTAAAGTTCGTGAACTTAAACTCAAAAACTTAAAAACTTAAATATATTTATTCAAGATACTGTGATAATTTCCAAGCTTTCGCGAGGAAAATTTGAACATTTA
>JAKSLL010000234.1 GCA_024401215.1 Bacteroidaceae bacterium | reverse complement strand
ACATTGATCAAGTTCTCGCTCAAGAACGAGTTACTTTTAGTAACTTTGCAGATTAGAAAGGCTTAAGAGCCTCCAAAAAGATAAAAAGATTGAATAATGAAAATCAAATCAACCCTCATACTGCTTGTGGTATGTTCACAATTGCATGCACAGCAGGAGTATAAAACAGACTCATTGATAAATGACTTTCGGTATTTTATCGAGAAGTTAGAAGAAACGCATCCTGACCCTTATAGCAAATATGGTGGTCGTCCGATGTTCCGTCGTTCGGCAGAAGTGACGGAAAGGTGGATGAGGTATGACTCTATCTCAACCAAGGAACAGTTGGCTTCTTACATCAGCACTTTCCTTGTGCCACTTCATGATGGTCATACATTAGTTGCAAATCCTAATTCGGAGCCATCTAACAATAAAGAGATGCTATGCGCCCCCATCAAGTTCAAAGTCTTGGACGACAGATTATTTGTGAGAGCTATCGACAATCGCATGAACGAGTTAGTAGGAAGTCGCCTGTTAGAGGTTGAGGGTGTCGAAATAGACGATTTGGTCATTCGTATGGCGTCAAAATATCCTGCAGAGAATAATGCAGGAATGTATCTGAATGCCAGCTGGAACTTGCGCAACAAGCAAACATTGGAGTACTGTATAGGCAAGGAACTTTCGGATTCTTTGCATATTACATTGCTTGACACACAGAAAAACAAGGTGCATCTTGCATTTCCATTCCTTACACAAGATGTTCTTCGTGCCATGAAGTATGAAAACTATGAATCGCAGTTAGATTTACCTACGAAGAATATTTCTTACTCTTTCATAGGCAATGACACGAAGACGATGTATTTTAGGACATCGACAATGAATTCTAAAGATAATATTGAATTCGAATACAAGAATGGTATGAGCACATTTGCCGATGATCTCAGTCATTGTTATTTCGTGAATAATGCCATGCAGCCTGACAATGTAGAAGAAGCCATTGCAAAGTTACCTTCATTCTCAGAGGAGTTCAGAAAGATGCTTATTGAAATGCAGAAGCACAAATGCCAGAACCTAATCATAGATCTTCGAGGTAACGGAGGTGGATGGTTTCCAATAGCAGCACCAACACTTTATCAGATGTGGGGAAATGATTATTTGGGGAAGAATATGGGTACCGCACAATGCATATTGATTTCACCTCTATACATCGAGAAACTCAATACCACATTAGAGGACTTCAATGCGTCTAATGGTTCAAATTTTCGATTCGGTGATTACGCATTCATCGAAAGTCAGGATGTAACGATAAACGATGAGGTTGCTGAAAGCATAATCATGAGCAACAGAATGATGAGTAGTTCAAAAGACGTGCTTCTTAAACAAAAAGGCATCCCAGTATATACGCCAAAGAATGTGTTTGTAGTTACTGATGCACAAACATTCAGCGCAGCCTTCCACTATGCTTTTTATTTATGAATTAATAGAACCTACCTAAACAGATAAAGGAAAGATGAAGATACATCAAATCATGTCCAACCCCACGGGAG
>JAKSLL010000233.1 GCA_024401215.1 Bacteroidaceae bacterium | reverse complement strand
ATTACTTTAACATAGGAAAACAATCCTCATTTTTATTGTGCAAATCTATCCTTAAACATATTTTGCTCTGATTGTGGCAGACCAATGGTTGTGGCGACCTGAGTCCAAGTGGACAAAGCATTATTTACATCACCAATAATCTGACTTGCTACATTGGCTGTAAGCATATAATCTCCGCAAGATTCTAATAGGATATCCAAATTTGATTCTGTTGTATAGGCGTTTATCAAAAGGCTCTGATCACGAGAAAGTGTAGGGTTAAGATCGTATGCTGGTGAAAGTGTCCATCCTTTGCTTGTTAACAAGAATCCATGATTACGAAAATGATCATCGCTGTTACCTATTGCTATGTTGAAGGCCACTCTTCTAAACAGTTCCTGAAGGTTCTTTTCTACATCACAACAACTCTGTACAATGAAGTCTACAATATCAAGATACCCATTTCCTGTAGATGCATTCTGACCGTCAGTCAATCCAAGCATAGTCATGGCAGAAGCAAAGTGAATACGTTTGCCATCCTCTGTTCGATCAAATCTGCGAGATAAAAGAGTGTGATACTTGCTTCCTGCTGTTATTACTTTCGTTTCAGCACAAGTTATACCTGCAGATTTAGCTATAAGGTGTGCGAAATGCTCCCACAAACCAACATCATATAGATCTTTTCTTGAAGGAAATTTTGCAACATATAACTGTTTCTTATCATCCATCACTGATGCCTTTGGTCGAGCACCGCCAAGTGAAGTTCCTGGATGAACAAGTTGCATCAGCCATTTCTTTTCAGGAAGAGTATTTTTCTCTTCACTTAGTTCTATCTCTTGGCTTGCTGCAATTAGTTCTCTTATACTGGTTATAGGAGGAATCTGCAAATCATTGGTTGAATTGATAAATTCACCGTTTTGTTCTTCTTTGAAACGAAATCCACCCATTCGAGACGCATCATCTATACCAAGAAGGTAATCCATTGAAGACAATCTACGAACAGGTCGTTTCTCTTCTTCTGCCAAGATTTGTTCACGTCGGAGTACAAGAGTTCTTCCCCAACGGTCAGGTAAAGAGTCGGAAAAACATCCAAAAATATCTTTTCCTTGCTGAGTATATTGCATTCCTACATAGTTGTTTATATCGTCACTTAGCAACACATCTGCATGATTCTTTAGCCAGCTCGCATCGAACTTGAAACCATACGTCTCGCCACCACGGATGCTATCCATAGAGAGTTCTCCGACTAGTTCAATCTGCTGAAGCCAATCAAAGTCTGCATAAACCAATATTTTTTTCATACGTCAGACCTTTTTTGATGCACGTTCACGATGTTTAAGTTGAAGGTCCTGTAATCCTCTGCCAATAGGATCTTCCTTTGCTATAAGTAGAATATCATCATCAAGTTGCAAAGCATAGAGTACACGAAGATATATTCCAATGCTGACTGTCGGCAAGCCTTTTTCAACACGGGACAAAGTGAGTTCAGAACAGGTAGCTCGCTCTGCCACCTGAGCCATACTCAGATTTCTGCGAAGACGAGCAAGCTTGATTTGCTCACCAACAATCTGCATTTTTTCAGTAAGTTTCCTGGGCAATATAGTCCCCATCGTATTCTTTGCCATAAACATCAACATTTATTTAGGATAGCAAAATTAGAATATTTTCTTTATTTTATGATAGGTTGAGAGTAAAT
>JAKSLL010000232.1 GCA_024401215.1 Bacteroidaceae bacterium | reverse complement strand
AAATTCTGGTGATGGCGTTGCTCATGTTGCTCACCTTGGAGGTATGCTCTTTGGTTTCTTCCTTATTCGTTATTGGAGGAAATCGGCTAATCGTCAGACATCATTCCAGGGATGGGAGGCTTATAGTGGCTCACAGAGTCAAGAAAAGTCAGCAACCATTCTTGGTAAGATAAGGAAATGGTTCCATCTTGACCGAAAGGATGAAGGCTATAATAAAGACGCTAATTTCCGTTCAACCTCTAATCATCAGGCAGATTGGGACTATAATGCCCAGAAGAAGCGTGATGAGGCTGAGATTGATACTATTCTTGACAAAATCCGTCGCTCTGGTTATGCAAGTCTTACTGCAGAAGAGAAGAAGAAACTCTTTGATGCAAGTAAGAAGTAGTGTAAAGGGTATAGGGTAAAGTGTAAAGGTATTGAAGAAATTCATATTAAACATACTCATAGCAATCAATGTAGTTGTTATTCTGGGAATGTTGGTAACAGGATTCGCAGACTTGATTGATCCACGCTCGTGGCCTATTATGGCTACGGGCGGTTATGCGTTTCCTATGTTTGCCCTTGCCAATCTCGGAATGATTGTCGTCTGGATGTTTGTGAGCAAGAAGCATCTTCTTGTGCCATTTGTAGGCTATGTGATATGCTACGTGCCAATGACACAGTATTTGCCTGTCCATGCAAGTTCAGACCCTCCTTTGGGAGCTTTGAAGATAATGACCTACAATACCTGGGGATTTGCCAACCAGCATGAGCATCCTATGGATATTTCCATAGAGGAGGCTCGTAAGCAGATGCTCAGATATATAGCAGATGAGGATTGCCATATTGTCTGCATTCAGGAGGCTGCCTATACACCGACTATCCAGAAGGAGATAGATACAATCTTTGGTGGTAAAATGCCTTATATTGATACATGTAAGGTTGCCGCAGGGACCATGTTGATGCTTATGAGTAAATATCCTATTGTCAAGCATGAGAAGGTGAAGTTCGAATCAAAGGGCAACCTTAGTACGGCTTTCTTCCTTGATGTGAATGGCAAAGAACTCATAGTGCTGAATAATCACCTTGAAACAAATAATTTCTCTGTTGAGGAGAAAGAGCAGTTTGGTGATATTGTCAAGGGTGGTATTGGTGGTAGTGGAATGAAGGCAGAATCTAAGTTCGTGCTAAAAAAACTTGGAGCTGCTGCTGCTATTCGTGCCTCTCAGGCAGATGCTGTGGCAAACTATGTGAGAATGCATAAGGGACGTTCGATGATTGTCTGTGGCGACTTTAATGATATCCCTATAAGCTATGCTCGCAGAACTATAGCAAAAGGTCTTACGGACTGCTATATCTCAACTGCTATGGGCCCGGGATTCACGTATCACAGAAACGCGATGTATGTCAGAATTGACAACGTGATGTGTACCGATGATCTGGAGCCAACAGGGTTCTTTGTGGACAAAAAGTGTAACCTTTCCGACCATTATCCGGTGATTGGATGGGTTAAATGGCATGGTAGATAGTGTAAATTTGCCATTTTATAAGGTAAAAAGTGCAATTTATGCTCTGAAATTTCGCATTTTAGAGAAATTTATGTACCTTTGCACGTCGTATGCGCATATAATGGGTGTATTGCGCCCTTTTGCAAAGTGCCATCGTGTCCCAAAAAACTGAAACCTCAAAGACTATTAGAAAAAAAACAAAAATAAAAATAATAAAACAATTTAATCAAAATGCAAAACAAAGGA
>JAKSLL010000231.1 GCA_024401215.1 Bacteroidaceae bacterium | reverse complement strand
TCATGCCCACGGACGACAACAACAGGAAAATGAATAACAAAACCTTTCTCATGACTACTGTATCTATAAATGATCAACTGAATTTTTACTCACCATAAAAGCACCAAAACTGGCGCACCCAGCACCTCGTGAAGGCAGTCTTCCCAAGCCCTAAGCGTCATTCTTCATCAAGAATAACCAAACCACTTTCTTCATCCCATTTCTTTTTATCCATTCCGAATAACAAGACATCAGAGACATATATAGGGGTTCCTTTGCTTTTCGGATCAGCATCAATCTCCACCAACATCTCTTTTGGACTAACTGCCCTGCAAGTTTCTCCACCATAAGGTGATAACTGTATCTTTTCTGCCGAATCCGTCAAATCCTGAAGTGACATGGAATGCGCTAATTTTTTATGACATTCAACCGCAATGACTTTTTTACCCTCATAATCAGCATTGTATTTGATGCTTATATTCTTCCATAAAGCCGTCTTAGCATATTTTTTCCTGCTACTGCAATCACCTGCATAAATAAGCATTCCAAAGAGAGTAATATTTTCATCAAGCAGAATTTTCATCTGATATTTACCTTCTACGTTTGGGAGTATTTGACCAACACTTTTCACATCATTATCAGAGAGGTTCCCGATATTCTTCCCTATTGTCTCAATCCTATAGTAATCAGAAGATACTCTTCTTTTCTGAAGTGCATCTATATCCTCATGTTGTTCTATGGACGAAACATAATTAACATAGAGAGCCTTGGCTGTACTAAAATCAAAATTGTCAGAGCAATAATGCCATCTTGTAGAATCAACTGGAATCATATCCAAGCCAATTACCTTTGGCGAATCTAATTCCCCATAAGGAAATTTCGGAACACTGACTGATACATGCATATCATTCGTCTTCCCATTTCCCCAATATGCAGCCGGGCGGAAGTCGTATCCCAACGAACATATACCAGCACAATACCTTGGCACCACTTGATACTCATCTGCAAACTCCTTAAACACACTATAAGCATCATTCATACCCAGCGTGTACCTATTAGCTATCTGATAATCCACTATCAGCACGCGAGTCTGATGTGGTTCAAATGCGAATGATGTATAATACCATTTCCTATGTATAGCCTCAAGTCTTTGCATTTCACAATATCCCATTCTATCAATGAAATCATTGTTTGCTTCAAGAATGCTATCTCCTTCATCCTCATACTCAAACAAATTAATGTCAACTGCATCTCTAAGGATTGTATCTTTGGAACACTTCCACGCAAGTTCGCTATCATCAATATGGAAACTCACATTCTTCACATAATCATCTCTCCAGCCAAATTCCTGTTGAGCCATAGTAAAAAATGTTGCGCCATAAATTCTTGCACTATCACAGTCACCAAACCAATCAACAGGAAATCCGTAGTCAATACGTTCAAAGCGTTTGTCCGAATTATTCTTAAGCACATATTTCACTCTGACATGTGACATTGGACATCCGGCATCTATTGTCAAATCTTCAGACACAAGCTGGATTTCAGGAATACGCCTTGGCTCCGGAGTGCATGTAAGGGCTAACGCAGAATAAGTCACTACAGGATCACCATTGGCATAAACCTGCAGAACTGACAATACGAAAGATAGAATAGCAATAATTTTTTTCATAATACTATTTCACAAACTTACAAGCAACATCGAAGAAGATTATGACAAAATCCCCTTGACAAGATAGAACACCACCGGCACCAACAGACTTGGCAG
>JAKSLL010000230.1 GCA_024401215.1 Bacteroidaceae bacterium | reverse complement strand
TCTAATAATTAGATTGAAATGAATTTTGATTTTGTTTTGAATGAAGAAGTCCAGTATGAAGGAATGCCAGTGACATTCCGATAGCCAAAGGCGGAGAACAATCACGATAGTGTTCCTGTAAGGATTGCGCAGCGGAGCAAGCAAAACGGAGAACAAAAAACAAAAGGCATTCAAGATAATGTTTCTCACTTTTACTAATTTTTAGAGGTCACCTAAAATATAAACACCATCCTGGAATTCACCACAATAATCTGCTACTTTGTTACAAGATCATACAATGACTTATAATCCTTTGCAACATCATAGATATAGCCGTTATCGCTGATAGCCTTAAAGTGACGGCGAGCGCATTCAATCCTACTTTCCTCAGAACCACGGAGCTGACTTTGCTGAAGGTCATTGCCCTTTGATTCTGCCACAAAATAGACATGCTTTACAGTTCCTTCACGGAAAGCAACTGCCCAGTCAGGAATGTACTTGCCCATTGGGGTGTTGATGTAGAAGCCGTTGGGCAGCTTGGTGTAAACCACCACATCGTCCTCTTGCTCCAGTGACTCGGCAAAGTGCTTCTCTGTACCCATGCTGTCGAGCACAACGAGGTCATAGAGCGACTTGGTTGATTCGATGGCATTGATGCCCAACTTGCCACGAAGCATGCTCTCGGTGAAGATGTCTGTCGAGAACTCGTCATTCAGTTTTTCATATCTGATGCACTGAATTACGGCAAGCGCCTTGCAGTCATTGATGATCAAGCCTGCCTTGATGATAAACTCTTCAGGATTCATCTTGAACAGATGGAACGTCGTAGGCTTGATGCCCTTCAAGATCTCCACTATTGTCTTGCGAGTCAACCCTGTAGCTGTAACCAGCTTGCCGATAAGGTCATAGGTAACTCCCTTGCCGATAGCCTCTGATACATGGATGGTTCGAGCATTACCTTGAGTCATGGCAGCACCAGCCACAAGAGATTCTCTGTCACGAACGCTATCCAGAGAACCACCTTCTACTACGATGCGGATCTCAGTTACCTTCAGATTGTCATCCAATGCCTTGATGGAGTTCTTGACAAGGTCAGTCGTATCAAAGTTCACCTGATAATAGGTTCTCTTATTGATACGCTTCCAAAGATCCTGGAACTCCTTCTTAGCGAAGTTGTCCTTCTGGAACTTAGCCGCTTTTGGTTTGCGGCCATCTTCCGGCTTGAACGAAGAAGGATCAAAGACAGCATCGAGGGCGGCAATGATGCCATCCTTCATGTCGTCAACCTTGCCAAAATGTAGAGTTCCGTTTCGCTTGGCATCATGATATTCTGCAGTCAAAGCACCTTCGTCATCAACATAGTCTTGACGGATAAGGGCATTGTAGATGGCACGAGCCTGTGTGAGATCGAACTTTCCAGTTGTACCATCTGGCTTTGTGTATGTCCTTCCCTCAAAGAGTGTTGGTGTGATGATGATAGGACGCTCTGCGCAGGCTTCTGCCATTTCTGTCTGCAACTTCTTGGCAAAGTCATCATAGCTCTCGCTGGCAATGACCGTAAGGATATTCGTATCAAATACATGTTCGCCAAGTACATCGGCGTCCTGACGTTCACCATTCTGATTTACGCACAGACGCATACCACGACCGACCTCCTGACGTTTCTTCGTCTCGTTGTCAGAGTTCTTCAAGGTGCAAATCTGGAACACGTTAGGATTATCCCAACCTTCCTTCAATGCGGAGTGTGAGAAGATGAAGCGCACGGGCTCATTCAGAGACAGCAGACGTTCCTTATCCTTCATAATCAGGTCAAAGGCACGTTCCTCATTTTCGC
>JAKSLL010000023.1 GCA_024401215.1 Bacteroidaceae bacterium | reverse complement strand
GACGATCGTACACGAGGTTGGTCTCTTACCCATTGGAACCACTTGCTGGTTCTTATGTTCGGGCAGCTGCTTGGATGCAGAAGCCTCAGGGAGCTTACAGATATTACAGTCGCCCATGCTAACAAATCGTTCTTCCTCGGCTTTGGGAAAGGTCTTGTCAATAGACAAATTCTTTCCAAAGCGAACTCCATCAGAGATTATCGAATCTTTGAAGAGTTTGCTTTTCACATGGTGGCTATTGCTCAATCGAAACGCCTTACCAGAGAGTTTGAATTGCATGGAAGATTCTATGCGGTTGACTCCACTACGATTGATCTCTGCCTGTCCGTTTTCAGATGGGCGAAGTTCAGAACGACCAAGTCTGGAATACGAATCCATACGCAGATTGACATCGTTACGGAGATTCCCGTGTTCTATAGAATCACCAATGCTCAGGTACATGATGTCAACTCTATGGACTGGCTCACATACGAGCCTCTTGCATGCTATGTGTTTGATAGAGGGTACTTTGACCTTGCAAGGCTCTACGAAATCAATTGCTCGGGAGCATTCTTCATCATTCGAGAGAAGTTTCATCCTACTTATGAGATTGAGAGCGGGATTGACTTTGAGGAAAGAGAAGATAACATCCTCCGTGACCAGACTGTTCGCTTCACAGGTAAGAGAAACAAAGCGAATTATCCAGCAGCTATCCGACGCATTGTTTACTACTCGCCAGAACTTAGGCGTACCTTCACATATTACACAAACAACTTCTATCTTGAAGCAAAAAACATTGCGCTCCTTTATAAATACAGGTGGCAGGTTGAGCTGTTCTTCAAGTGGATCAAGCAGCATCTCCGCGTCAAAACCTTTTGGGGAGAATCCGAGAATGCTGTCCGTATTCAGATACATGTTGCCATCATCACATATTGCCTCATTGGTATCATCGAACATGACATGCAGATTGGTCGTCCCATTGTTGAAGTCATGCGAATTCTGGGCAGTTCTCTGCTCACCATGGATGATATCAGAGACCTGCTTGAGCCATTCAAACGAACGGAGGACAAGCATGATGATATGCAACTCAGTTTTGACTTTCAATTCGATTAACATAATTTAAGAGACACTAGTGAAATATAACCTTAATTAGATGGCGCTTTACACACCCATCCTCTATCACGTAGATATGATTCGATATAATTGTCATCATCAACATCTTTTAGTACGTCATAAAGATATCCCTTTACATACTCTGCCACAGCATATGCAGGAGCATAGTCGATGTGTTCACCAATAAATTCTATATTCTTGCTACATCCGAGATTTGAAAATTCTCGTTCTATATTATTTTTTCCCATATTTTTCTCAAATTATTATTGCCATAACCATTTTTGACTAAATAAATCTCGCTCTTCCTTTATTATAAATCTTATTCCCTTCGATGTAGCATACGCCAAAGCCATCCCAATGGCATGGCAGCTTATGCCCATCACTCAACTTGACATGGCCGATAATTTTAGTGATCTTTCGTCTGCTGAAGAACATTTCTTCATAAATTGCATTTTCAGGACGTGCATCTTCCCATTCTTTGCAAGAATGAAGATGCCAATTTTTTGCATTTTCTTTCATATTATTTAATTATTATTCAAATTTTCATCTTTTCTTTCATCTACCACATCCTTCTCCTCACGTATATAGGAAACAGACATCATCGACTCTAACACATCGTAGTTTAGCACAACCGCCGATGTGTTAGCCTTTGATTTTTTTACCATCTCTCGAGTGACTGACATATTTACTTTTGCGTATGGCGAAATTGTCTGATCATTTGCCATGCCTACCGCCATCTCCTCCGCTTCATACCACTCGAAGCGAGTGCCTTTCACTTGCCCGATATATGATGCATGAGATTTTAAGTTGCTGTCGAGCGTCATGAGCGTCAATGGAGGCTCGCCATTTGATGATGCGTGCTTTATGTATTTGGCGTGTACATTCGACAAATTCATATACAAGCACCTTGTTTCGCCAACAGCCACCTCGCCGTCCTTAGTTCTTATTGTGCCATTTTTTGGCACAAGAATCTTGAAGTCTCTTCCGTTTATTATCTGACCAGAGTCAATGAGCATGTCTATTGTCGAGAAGAAGACAGCAAGCTTGTCAGACTTCGTGATGAGAGCCGACTGCTCATTGATCTTCTTTTTGGCTATCGCCTTGAACTCTTCCAGGGTGAAAGGCAAAACAAGATGTTCAGCATACTGCTTCATGAACTTAACCATCGTTACGAACAAGGACACTGTACGCACAAGACGATTCATATCTCCTAACTCGTTGATGACATTCATCTCGAGCTTCATTTCTTTCTCTGTCTGCTCTAGCATTTTGCAGAAGTATTTCTGCACGAGCGGACGGAGTTTCAAAACATCTAACAATAAATAAGTTAAACCTTTTTTCTCGTAGTTTTTGAGTTTGTTGAACAAATCTGTCTCTTCCTGCGTAAATTTTTTACGCGGAACATCGAGCAGCACAACACGATTGCACAGTGCACCATCATCTTTTTGCGGCGCTTCTTGCCCAAGAAGGATGATAGGTGAGTTAGGTTTTGATGCAGTAACATCGTTTGTTGTTGCCGATTTTCTCTTCTGTTTACCGTCACCATCGTATATCATAGATTTCAGACCTTGAAATTTCTGATCTGAAATCTGATTATCATTATACTCTTCAAAAATCACCGGCACGTCTCTGAATTTTTCGAGCAACGAGAAAAATGCAGAGTCAGACGTATTATTGAGGTTTGCACATTTTGCATCCGACTTGACGTATAGACTTCTTGTCGACACGGCAACTTGCGTCTTTCCGGAGTCCGTAGGACCCGTGAAGAACAGCGAAGTGAAATATCGAGCTATCGGATGTATATCAGAACGGAAAGCACAGAGCAGAGCATACACTACTGCCCACATTCCATTATTGTTTACCTTGTACACATCTCGCATGAGCGTAGCCCATTCTTTGAATGTGATGCGATCCTTCTGCGGAGTGTCAATGTAAACGAAGTTCTGCTCTTGCTCAAACTCTTGTTCGTCCTGACGAACATTTGTATTTATCTTTGATGCAGCAGGAGAGTAGTATTTCTCGCCCTGGTGCTCTGTTATGCCGAGTTCATCGGCAAGATCCAGAACCCACTCGTCTTCGACCTTGTGGAATATGGCGTTTGTGAATGCGAAAAAGCCTTCTCTCTGCTGTCCGTATGTACGAAGTTCAAGGCATTGTACGAAGCCATACGATGACCAGCTCCAGATATTCTCCCAGTCAGATGCAGTGCCATTAACGAAATTATATTTGCCCTCCACGATCAGCATTTCTCTAATGCTTCTAAGATTGGCAAATACTGTTGATGGCCACTCTACATATTTACGCATGCCATTCATGTGATTCAAGCGAATTATTCGCTTGTTTTCCTCCTTTTTCTTGCTGTAAATATGCAGAATTGGTTCCATATAGAAGTCAGCAACACGTTTGAATGAAGAGTTTTGCTGACGGAACATATAGCATACTGGCACTCCTTCATCTGTTATGACTGGGTAATAGCCTACAGTGTCGAGCATTTCTTTATACTCTTCAGACTCTTCTACATAATCGGGGATGGACTGCGTATCTATACGCAGCCCTGCAACCAGTTTCCCCGAATGTTTTTCTATCTTTTCACGTGACTTTCTCTCATTAATGTATGGCTTAATGATTTCCTTTAATGCAGAAGTCTTCAGCGACAATGCCTTAGCCCAATCCTCCATCGAGATTGTACGCACAGTTTCCTTTGCGTAGGAAATCATTTCAGCTACACGCAAGTAATACTCACGTGTAACTTCTGAGTTCTGTTCTCCTTTTATACAATCTGCATATAAACGGATGTAATAATTCAAGAATGATGGCTCATTATCTTCACCCTCATAAACAGTGACGTTCGCTCCGTGCTTGAAAAGCTCCTTCATCAATCGAACGTCAGCATTCTCTCCACGCCTGTCTATCTCGAAATCATAATACTCAAAAGTGACGTTTTCGCAGACCTTTACAAGGTCAATAATCTGTTGATTAGTTGGCATGCCTTTATAGTAGATAAAAGGCTGCTCTTTATTGATCTTATCAAAGAACCTTTGAAACTCATTGCTTAGGCGAAGCACTGGATATTCCTTATCAAGGTGTGCTTTGGCTTCGTCAATGCCATGGAAGCCATCTTCCATGACTTCCTTAACTTCGACCTTTGGCAATGATTCGCACATTCCCTGCAATGCTTGTAAGTCATACTTTGAGTATTGCGTTAGCTCACTGAGGAACGCTTGCTGAATTACAGCATCCTCGTGAGCGATTATCTTGATTATGCTTTGTGCTGATGCCTGCCGTTCATACTCATCTTGTTCTTCTGTAAAGACAACAGACGAGAGGAATTTTACGTATGATGTTTCACTTTTCATCAACCAATCCTTCGTCTTGTCTTTCAGAGAGCGTGCCATGTCGTCTGGATCATTGCCAACTGGCAATGCTACGCAACGCACCTTAAAGCCTTCTTCGACCATTGGTCGAAGATTCTTCATTGCTGCAGCAATGCCAGCCTTATCTCCATCGTAGATGAAAGTCACATTCATCGTGACGCTCTTCAACATCTTTCGCTGAGCATCAGTGAAAGCAGTTCCAGAACCTGCAACAACGTTGGTCACGCCAACTTGCGCCATGGATAGAACGTCCATTTGTCCTTCAACAACGAATATCTTATCTTCCTGCGCAGCTGACTTCTTTGCCTGGAAAAAACCATAAAGATTATTTCCTTTAGTAAACATAGGCGTTTCGCCTGTGTTTTTATATTTTGGCTTAATTTCGTTGTTGATGCCTCTACCTGTCCATCCTATAATCTCGCCACGACGATTATAGAATGGAAACATTAGACGCTTATTGAAAAAGTCGCTCAGATTATCATTAGTTAATCCGACTTTTTTAATGTATTCTTGATTAAAACCCTTTTTAATCAATTCATTCACTATGCCGTAACGTGCATAGCCAATGCCGAAGCGATCAATTGATTCGGCATTTATGCCACGCTGCTTCGTGTATTCCTGAGCCTCTTGCATTCGCAAACTCTCAACAAATAGCGATTGAGCAGCGTTTATCACTGCTCTCATTGCTCCTTGCTCAGTTCGCTTTATCTTTTCTTCGTCAGTAAGTTCCACTTCAGGAACTTTGACGCCATACTTCTCACCAAGAGCACGTACCGCTTCCGAGAATGTCATTTGGCGATGCTTGACCAGCCATGAGAAAGCATCGCCACCTTCACCACACACAAAGCATTTATAGCAACCTCTTGCAGGACTTACGCTTAGAGATGGCGTTTTGTCCTTGTGGAAAGGACATAATCCTTTATAGTTTGCTCCTGACCTTCTCAGCGTAATGTCCTCTTCTATGACTTCTACAATATTGGCAGAATCCTTAATTCTGTCAATTACATCATGAGGTATCTGAAAATTTTCTTTCATAATCTAATACTTTAACTGCGCTTTGCCATAGGCTATTCCGCAGTATAATCGTTGATAGCTTTCTCCATTTCTCCGTAGGCAATCTCGACGGCATCGGGATTGTTCTCCTCAAACATCTTGCGGCGCTGAGTGTCGATAAGGAGGTAGATGGTGTCGTTGTGCTTGAAGAGGTCGGCAGGATAGAACGAGCCGTTGATGCTCAGCTTCTCTATGTTGAGCAAACGGTCAACATCCCAACAGGTAGTGCGCTTGAACTCTCGCAAGAACTGATCCATTGCCTTGCCAGCCTTGGTGCGCTTATTGGGTGTTGAGCACATCTTGCCGTCAACGAGCTTGGTAGTCCATACCTTTGTGTCGATGTCGTCCACGTTATCAAACACGAACCCTTTGTAGCGGATGATACGGTTGAAATCACGCTCACCAAGAAAGGTTGTAAACTTTGGCACGCGGGCTTTTACTGCCTCATGCTGTGTCTTTCTCAGTTCCTCTTCCATAGCCAGGAACTCACTTGTTTTTTTGTAAAGGCCACACTCAGTGTCAGTGACCTTGTAATAAACTCTTTGTGGCATATAATTTTATATTAAAACAATTCCAACTGCCTTGATTTGAACAATTCAAAGAGCTCGTCAGTACTCATTTGAATTGCTTTAGCTATTTTCTTCAACTCATCTTCAGTAGCCTGCTCCTTTCCTCGACGAAGCAAAGCAAACCGTTTCTGTCCTATCTTCGCCTTTTCGAACCAATCTCTATCTGGAGAAAAATACTTTGCGTTACCGAATTTAATATTGAGCATTTTTTCTACAAGACAAGTCTCCGCTTTCTTGTAGTCAGGTTCAATATGATTTCTGTACATATAAAGTCGAACTGCTCTTCCCGACTTGAAAAGCCTCTTTCCAATTTCATCAGGAGTCATTTTGCCGACATTCTCCTTCAAGAATGCAATTTCTTTTGCTGACCAAGCCATACACGTCTTTTATTTTGCACATTCTGCTATCTCCCACACATCTGATTCTACAACTCCATTTTTTTCAAAAATCGCTGTGATCTCGTCATAGCGAGTCTTTGAAATCTCCTTGATTCCTTTTCTCAATCTCCACTTCTGTGTGCTATATTTTGCGCCAAACAACATATAGATTTCACTTTTCAGCGCATCTACCTTGCCATTTTCTACTTTTAGCAGTCCTGGCATAAAAGAATATCGCAATACCTTGCCACTCATTGAATAAAAAATGTTATCTTTGTGAACGAAAATGTTAATTCGAGTGCAAAGATGAGCATTATTTTTGACACTCGCAAATAAAACGTCCACTTTTTTGCACACTAATATAAATTTATTTATGAAGGATATTCTTTTAGACCTTGCACAAGAACTTGGCTACTCTCAATCAGCATTCAGCCTTAAGCTTGGATATAGCCGTGGCTATCTCCATCAATGCGGTGACAATTATTCGTCAAAAACTCTGCGCAGCATACTGACGCTTTTCCCAAACGTCAATCCATACTATCTTATATATGGACGTGGCGAAATGTTTGTCAACTTTGACAATCACAATAGCAATATAACAAAACTTGCAAAGAACAACGCTGACTGGCAAACATTGTATATAAATATCCAAAAAATGTTTGACAATGTTACTGCTGAAAACGAGCAGTTGAAGCAGACAATTAAGCAGCTAACTGCGCAAAATTCTGCGCTTATCACTGAACTTGATAATACAAAAAAAGTGCTCCAAATTACTGATAACAAATAATTTATAAAGACCGCTGTCACGGGACAAAATCGGGACAAATTTCCCGATTTTCTTCCTAACAGTCACCAATGCCTATTTGATAATCAGTAATTTAGAGCACAGAATCTTATTCGTTCGAGTCGAGCCCCCGCAACTAAATGACGGATAAGTAACTAAATATTAGTAACTTATCCGTTACTTGTTAAACCCTTTCGGGACAATAACGAGACAAGATTTTTTGGATTATCAATTCTTCGCATTGGTTGCCGTGGCGAACAATGTAAAAAAAATGTGTAATTCTTTGCGCACGCGTAAATCTTTTTCCGCTGAAATAATAAGATATAAATCAGCGATTTACGCTAAATCTGGTAAAGTAAAGTTTGTTTACTTTTACGTGCTTGACCCTCAATCTGTGATTGATGGTCAACCTAAACTTAAACGAATTAGAACGAAGTTCAACTGTTTCGCTACTGCTAAGGAGCGCGACGCCGCCGCTCTTCGATACAGGGATGAAGTAAACCGTAAGCTTGCTGAAGGCTGGAATCCCCTGATAGAAGATTCCACACACAAAAGCTGGACTTCATTTTCAGATGTTCTGGAGCAATACTGCAAATATCTCCTGAAGTCGAAGAAAGATGGAGTTATGAAGGATAAAACGTATGTTGATTATACTTCACGTCTGAAAATGCTAACCTCTTACGAATGCAGCCATCGACTGCACTATGCTTATCAATATGATAAGAACTGGTGCGAGCAGTTCTTGGATTACATCTATCTCGACAGAGATACAAGCCCCAGAACTCGCAACAACTATCTTGGATGGCTGTGCAGCTTAGGAACATGGATGTGTGACCGTGGCTTTATCGGCAGTAATCCTTGCACGACGATAAAGTCATTACCTAACGGCGACAAACACCGCAAGGTGGTTGACAAGGACGCTTTCTCGAAGATAGAAGCATACTTGAAAGAAAACGATCCTGATTTTCTTTTCGCCGTTCAATTCGCATACTATACTCTCATTCGCCCGAATGAGCTTGTAAAGATTCGCATCATCGACATCAACATTTCTGAACAAACAGTATTCGTGAGCAGCACCATAAGCAAGAACCGTCACGATGGCAAGGTTACCTTGCCAAAAGTTCTGTTATTGCAGATGGTCGAGCGTGGCACCTTCAACTCTCCCGGACAATACTATTTGTTTGGCAGCAAGTTCGTGCCATCCGAAAAAATGGCGCAAGGACGCATCTTTCGAGAAAGATGGTCCAAAATGCGAACAGCACTGAATTTGCCTGACTGCTACCAGTTCTACAGCCTCAAAGACACTGGCATCACTGACATGATTAACAATGTAGGCCTAAATGTAGCCAAAGATCAAGCTCGTCACTCCAGCGTTGCCGTTACCAATCACTATGCAGGAAAGAACCAATTAAAAGCACAACCTGAGCTCCTAAATTACGAGATGAAAAAATAATTTGTTGATTTTGGTCTCCAACTGACCAACAATCCAACAGATTATTTATTTCATAATAGCTTCTGCGAGGAAAACGCCTTGGACTACCTCTGCGCCCATACTCTCGAGTTTGTACGCAAAAGTAGTCCAAGACTTTCCTGTTGTATATACATCATCAAAGAGAACAACCTTTTTTCCGGCTACGTTTTCGTTAATGATATAATTCTGCAAATTGCGGCTTCCACCTTTGTGGACCGCTTTGCGTTCTTCTGTTACATTAACAAGATCGTAGCCGTTGTTCATCTTTGATGTATTACAAACTTCTTCCATGAAGTTTTCATAGCGAACAGATTGCTTAACTTGACTGCTTGCAGGTACGGTCATGAATGTATATTCTTGTCCGTAAAGTCCTATTGACTTCAAGTATAAGCAAATCAGTTTCGCTGCCCATGAAGCATCTTCTGCATTTCCGTCCTTAAAATTAAGGACGAATTGTCTTGCAAATTCATGATAGCAAGAAACTTCTTTGATTTTTCTTGATATATATTCAAAGAAATAATGCATAGGTGTTTCGTACTGTACAAGAAGAAGTGATGGCATCGACATCATTTCATACATCTGATAGTCGTCAACAAAATCAGATGCTTCAATGTAGAAAAGATCTTTGACCTTCTTATTTACAATTTTATGTATTTTACGCTGTCTCATATCGAATAGAATTTATATGCCTTCATTAACATATCATCATAAGTTAAGCGCAAGGTTTGCCAGGACTTTTTTACTTTGCACTTAAAATTCTTGAATTTTATAAAAAAGTGCGGGCAATGCTATTTAACCTTTCGCCATACGTGATGACCTTAACTTTGCATATAAATTCAGCCGATAGGAGATTGCTAAAATACCAGCGAATACACGTCAAATACTTTTTCTACATTGAAGCATCAGATTGTTGACAGAAAACGCCCATGCTTATACTTTATTATATATAGAGAGATTTTGCAAGCAATTCAGCAGAATGATGCTTGCGCTATGATAAAAAGCCCTTCCGACGATTGAGGATAAAAAAAGCCCCATTGCTGGGGCCTGGAGGATTGGTTGATTAACAACTGAAAACGAATCCGTTTTCAAAATGATAATCATAGAAAAGGTCTCTTGTGAATGCTTCAATATCTATATATCCTCTGATAAACTCAGGGATGTTGTCGTAAGTTTCAAGAACTTCTTCCGCAAAGTCTTTCTCTGATTCGTATTTTCCTATGAAATCATTTTTTGCTTTATCGAGAGTAGCGTAATCACGACCATGGATGCTTGCGTACGCTTCCAGCATTTCTCTGTCTTCATCGTCCATCTCGCAATACTCGAGCAACTTGTTGAACGTATCTTCTCCGATGCATTCGCTGTAGAGATCTCGTGGGAAGTTCATGTAATCTTGCATCATGAACTCTGGATCATATTCGTCTGAATGAAGTTCGTGGCAGAACCTCAAGAAGCCCTCGTAACTGTCGAACTTTGTGAGGTCAACCCACATACCATCGAGTGAACCTTCATTGTACTTTCCATAAGTACCAACATAGAGAGCTGGGTGAGCGTCATCTACCAATTCGTAATCGGCAAGTTTGATCTTTCTGTCTAATGCAACCATAACATTATAAATTTAGGATTGATAATTAAGTGAATTATACTGCCTATTAAGGTTGTTCTTTCCACTTGCATAGGACTGAAAGGATTATTTTTCGAGTTTTCGTTGGCGGTTAGGGAAAAGTTGTAAAATAATCCTTTCAGCCAAGCGTAGCATCCGTATGCATGTGGAGATAACGATATACCTTTGCAGTCTAATTCTATATTATCTGTCCTCAATTTGTTATGGCTACAAGCAGAAAGGCAACTGCCGTTGATTATTACACTCACCCAGTTCTTTGTGTTGATGAAGGCCCATTCGTAGGTATGTGTGTTGCCCAGTTACAAGGCTTCTTCTGCCTCGATCTTCTTCAGCGATTATGCAAGAACTTTCCACGATAGCATCACAGCACATGCATCACACATCTTTTTCAACAAGCTGCACGAGCAATGCGAGTAGATGAAGCGAGAAAGCACGCTTCTATGGTCGTGATTACGCTTCTCTCTAAATAATACTAATCAGAAGAATACTTGCAAGTTCTGAAACCTGCGACTGCATCCAGGAGTTCCATGCATTCGCAAGAACCTTTTTCTATCTACTTCTTACAAACATAATCAACCAAGCCTCCAGACTCCTGCAATGGTACCATAAAAAAAATGGCTACAAATTAATGTAGCCATACGATAATTATGATTCCCAGAATGGGCTTTATTACTGGTTATTTATCCATTCGCTATTTTCATATACCTCAATAGCTCTGCTAACCAGCATTTCACGATACATAGCAGTCATATCGTAGTACAATTTCATTGTACACAAATCTGGATACTCTCCTGCAGTACACCACTTGTACCAGAAGTGCTCACCCATGATTTTGCCAAACACCTTGACTGCTTCTTCCTTGCACCACGCATTAGCCATGTAATAAATAAAGCAAGAAACTTGATAATGATTGTTATTCTTTTCCATAATTTCTTATTTAGTGGTTTATATTAATTTAAAGCCCCCGAAGGGGCTATTATCTTATGCGTTTGCTACTTCAGTTTGTTCTCCACTCTCTGCAGCCTTATCTTCTGCTTTATTCTTGTCGCGAGTATTGAGGAACACAAGGAAATCCATGCAATCCGAATCTATAGTTGCGCCAGTCTGCTTCTTGAGGATGTAAGCGAACCTGATAGCCGACAGTGGAGTCTTGCAGTAACCTACCTCTTTTTTAGAGCGAGATCCAAGAACCTTAACTCTCCATACCTTATTACCTTTTTCTGAAATTGTCATTTCTGCGATGATTGATTTTTTGTTGTTCTGAGTTTCCATATTGCGTTATTTTTTATAGTTATTAACCAAGTGAATTAGCCTCTGAGAGCATTCTCAAGTGTGAGCTGGAATGAGAAGAGTGTGTCTGCATCGTCTTCGTCCATCATCTGATTTTGAAGCTCGAACTTTGTTGAAGATATGAGTCCCTGAAGCTCTGCTGCAGAATACATTGGAAGTACCATTGTAGCGAAGAGTGCTGCGTTGTTGCTGAAAATTGCTACGAGATTTTTGATTTCTGTTGAAACGTAAGCCATGATTGTTGTTTTTTAGGAGTTATACTTTGTTTTAATTACACTGCTTTTCAAGTGTGAGATAAGTACCAGAATTAGGGTGAATGTAATTATTTTTAAGAGGATCTTAGCCTGGTTAATTTTTTGTTGGCGGTTAGGAAAAAATTATAAAAATAATTACATTCATCAGGGAGAAACCCTTGTTTTGTACGCCCGTTTTCAGGTATGTTCGTAACTAACTTTGCAGTGGAATTGAGACTAAGTGTTACTCCGCCCGAAAAAACACACATATGGAACACATCAAAAAGAAATCATCATCACGTAGCATAAGCGACAATGCAGTTCTCTTTGCAAGATTGGCACTCCATATATGTATAGGACTCAAATCATCAACAATGTTTGCGCTCAATTAGACATACTGACGACGCAGATACACCCTTTTCAACACTCGCTTACTTCGGCTATTCACTATACATATATTATATTTTAATTATATCGCAATATGAAGACCCAGAAACAACTAAACCAAATCATTCAAAATAGCTTTCAAAAGGTATGGAGAGTCAAGGCTCACAAATCTCGCTAATAATAGTTCTGCTCGACTCCACGTCAGCCATCAGATTAGCACGCCTCAGAAACAGACAAGCAAACAGATCCCTCATGAGATTTCCATCTTCAATACTCGCGACAAGAATAAAGCAGAATGCCGCATTACATAATCAACTGAAGCAGCATACGCATAAGATAGAAATTCGGTTTCTCCGAATAATCACCATAATACATATTAGCAAATCGCAAGAAAATAAGAATCTTTTGACGTACAGCAACATCCAAAAGCAATGGAAATCTCCAGCAAATAAAGAATGCTGCCAATCGCCACTAATCTCAACCTATGCACATCGCAACAAACATTAAAATTGCTTGAATTTCTATTCAAGCAATATGGCAATATGTAGAATATCCTGCTTTGTGGATATTCAGCATATTGGGGCTTGGGGAGGGGTTAAAGTAGGCTCATCGTTGTTCATGCGAACAAAAGATGTGCTTACCAAATAAAAAAATCCTCTCTCTTAGCGTAGATGTCTGCAAGAGTTCTTCGCTAAGGTCTAATTATGGGTGGGACTTCCTTTAGGCTCTTTGTGTTCAATCTGCCCAGATCAGCAAATTCTTGATGACCTGAGCAGATAGAATGCAATGTGCCTAACACAATACCTCTCTCTCTCAAAGATATGTCATAACATTTCTGTTGAGAGGCTTTAAATACGGGTGGGTGCGTGTTGAAAATTGATGCAGTGCCGTATCGCCATAGCGTCTGCACGTAGCAGAATGTCGCATGCTGTGCTTGCAATGCCTCGTGCGCTGATAATTATCCGCAAATATCCAGCATTAGCAAAGTCAAGACTGATGCGTCAGCAACGCGATGTTGCTCTGCACGCGAAATCTTCGCCGAAGTGTTCGCGAATCACCTTGCCGACATTGCATTTGTCTTGACTTTGTGTTGCAGGATAATTGCCGGTGCGTTTTTTGATATGGCATCGCAAGCACAGCATGCAGCATGCAGCCGTGCAAGACATGCTAATGAGCAATACGGCACTGCATCGATGCACGTTGATGGGTGGGTCAAATAATCCTGCTCAGCATTCCGGAACGCCGAAGAAGTGCCATAATGCTGAACTGATACCGCTTACACATTTTTATTGCAAATTTTTTGCAGTCCTAAATCATTTTATAAAATCGTTGTCAGTCCTGACAACACACCTCTTTCCCTCGCCTCCGTCCTTGGGCGAATCGAGCAAAGCGAGATGGGTGTGGCATCGGGCAAGGTACGGAGGCGAGTGGTTAATTTCCTCTTGCGGCAGCTGGTAAAGATTTCACTTATAAAAAAAATGAACACCGCTTCATTAAACAAAAATGGCTGGTGCTCTCGCATCAGCCATCTCCTTTCTAACCCATAACAAACCTTGTTAAGGCACTTCTTGCAGTTGGAAGTCTATTTCGCTATAAAGCGATTTCTCAAATACTCTGATGAAAGCACGCCTCATTCCCTCTTTGAAGGAAAGGCTTGCAAGCATTATCTCCTTTTCCGTTGTGTGCGGAGTTTTCATTTCCTCAATGAAAGCCTCTGTGCTTTCGTTGATGTACTTTTTAATCATAGGTTTGTTATTAATAGGTGAATGTATATAATGGCACGTCACATATTGGCGTGCCAGTTTGGTTACTGTTCTATTACGACTACCTAACCGACCAGCTGCGAACGCATGGTCATGTAATCCCATATCTTCGTATTTTTCGATGGCCAGTCTTGGTCGCAAAAATAGAAGCGATATGCTGCTTTTAGAACAAGCTCGTCTTCGAGATCCTGATTTGTATCAGCGAAAAACGCATTGAAAGCAACGTATTTATCCCATTCAGTCACTTCTGGACTGAATGTGAAACGTTTCGTCGCATCAAGAACCTGGTCTCTCGTCCAATGTGCGCCTTGGCGCTGTTCGCCTTGGCGATTTGTATACACAAGGTTGTCTGCATCTTCTTTGGCAAATTCTTCATTGTAGTGCCGTCCGTACATAGTTTCGTACTGCGTGCGGACGAACTTATTGTATTCGTCAGGATGCTCTTTAGCAAGCAAAGTTAGCATCGGCGTCATTGCCGACACCGCTGCTACCATTTTCGGATCATTAATAATGCCCTGCTCTTTTGCCCTGTTTATTAGTTTTTCGAAATTCATAATAAGCACTTTTTATGAGTTCGTTACTGTCACTCGCAAAGGCACATTGCACTGGAATGTTCGAGAACATGGCATACAATCATTTCGTATCATCGCCTTGAACGCATTGCCATAAGTAATCTCGACATTAGTGATTGGCGTTGCAGAGAAGATCGGCAGATAGAAATCTTGCAACAATGGCTGAGGAACAGCACTGCATGGCTTTTGTCCGTATGGCACATACGCAATTACTCCTTCCACATGCACCGTCACTATCCATTGCCCCGTGTTTATTTCTCGAAATCCAACCACAGAGAATTTTGGATCAAAAACAGGCGCGCTTGCCACGCAAGCCGACTTTGCAAGTCGCTGAGTGATGCTTACGCTATAGAAATATGGCGAAGCAACACTCGAAGCTGCAAGCGTAGCGATTATGATTGCTGGTATATAACTTTTATGCATAGAATTTTGACTTTACGTTACGACTTCGTAATGTTCTACTTTTTTTATTGGCAGATTTTTCTTGATAAGTGCCGCCAGCTCGTCTATCTCCGATTTGCTGAAGGTAATATTTCCATTGAATATAGAATACTGCCCTATCGCTTGCATCTCGCTTACGAGGTTGTTAGCAAGCTGTGGCAGTGCTTCATCTGGCACTTGTGCAAAATACTGCTCCAATAGCGGTATTGACAGTGCATCAAACACCGGATTGATGAGCGGGCGAATGTCCGACGTTATGTCGTAACTTTCGCTCACAAGTCCAGTTCTGATTATGCCATTCTCAATTGCTTTAACCACATCGAGCTTGCACAGCGAAGATGCCGCTATCTCTGCAGCAAATGGACGCGCCCAATACGACACAACAGACGCAAGCTTCTGTGCATTGGAATACTGACGAACTGCCATACCTATTCATTTTTATGCCGCATAATCATCACATTCGCAATCACGAGTTCTGCACACTCGAGAACGAGGAACGACTACATCAGTAATCTCATCAAGTGCTCGAAGCTGCTCCTTCATCGACTTGATGCCACCGATCATCTTCTCGTTGAAGATTGCCTGATCTTTGTTGACCTCATCCTGGTGGCGTCGGTTATGCTCAATCTGTTCACGGAGATCTCGGATGTCACGCTGGTTTGCGTTATACACTTCGACAAGCTTCTGATCTGTGTACTTCTCTGATTTGAGAAGCGCAATCTCAGAATCCTTCGCATTGTTCGCCATGACAAGATCTTGTTCGTGGCGCGTAACGAAGTTATCGCCAGGGTCATTGTTTCTCTGACTACCCCAATGGCCACCATAACCATTATTATCCCACGCTCCACAGCCATGACCACCGTACATGCCTCGCATGCCCATTCCCATACCGAATAAGCCACCTGCACCGTTCAGAATTGAAAGACCTGTGCCTACAGCCCCAAGAGCCACGCCAAGATCTCCTTTTGAGTTTGAAGCCACATTATGAATTGCTCCATCTGCTCCTTTAATTTCCATACATTTAGTATTAAATGGTTCTACTTACTGATAACGTTGCAAAGTTAAAACAAAAATCCTCGCCCTGTTAAAAGCGAGGATTTGATTTTTTGAACTTACAATCACTGTGACTGATTAAACATTCCGAACTACTCTACTAACCATTTAGTTGAGTTCAACGATATGGTAGAACTTTCCGAGTTATTCTACAAAAACTTTATAAAGCATCAATACAGAATGAAGCAAGCCAATTACACATAGGATATTTTCTACCAATTATAGAATTACCATCTTTGTCTTTAGGTTTATAATTAATTGCAAGAGTGCCAGAAGAACCTTTGTCAGAAGAATCATCCCAGTACTCATACATCGATACATACCTATCGTTATCTCGAATATTTCCAGTACCACCTACTTTAGCACCTCCATAGCAGACCTTTACAGATTTTCCTTGCAACGAAACATTGCTTTCAATAACAACATCGTTACCTTTTATCTTAATGGACTTGATATTACTTACACTATAACTTCCATCAATCCAAAGCTCAAAGCCGCCGTTCGTAGTCTGACTAGTAGTATAATTGTCTAACTCAATCTTTCCATTTGCGTTAGCAATAGATAAAATTACGTTGCTACCATCTACTATTGCAGTTGTTGGCATCAAAGGTTCTGGTCTGCTATTGAGAGCAAGAGCCTTAAAGAGATACTTAGCAATATACTCACCGAACCATCTATAACCATTAGTAGAAAGATGCCCACTACTATACTCTGGAGTAAAGTATGGTGACGGCAAAAGTATGACATCATCATTCTCTTGCGCAAACTCAAGTTGAGCCATATTAATGCTCATGTAATCACCATATGCCTTTTCTTTAACAAATGCTCCGCTAACTTGATATATTGCAAATATTGGCTTATATGTCTGCCCAAACTTAGCCATTATATCAGCTTGCATATCATTCTTCAGGTCAAGCATTCTTTTTTTATATAGAGCTTTATCGTTAGCACAAGAATATGCACCATGCTCGTCATCACCTTGTGGACCAAGTTCTGAATCATTATAATAGTCTCTTTCTCCTTGCAAATATACTATCGCCGGGCATTCAACATTACCACCTGTAGCAGAAAAAGCATTATTAATCGCATTAATAAATGCACTTTCATATTTTCCTGATCCACCAATAGGGTAATCATATTGAGTTGAATATTGTGCAATCCTTGAAGCTTTAGACAACTGAGCAATAGATCTGCCACCTTCTCCACACGATGTAGCAATGAATTTGTTATTCCCAAAGAACTTATGATATAAAGTAGCCAAAGATTTTACTGCACTAATAATTGGATGCTGTCTGTCAGTAGCACTCAGTGGATTAAGAGTTGTACTATTGAATGTAGCGCAATTACCACCCATCATAAGACAACCATCAACTGAACTATCAGTAACCTTCTTGCTATCTGATCCATTCGAGAGACTTTGACCATAACAAATTATCATCTGATACTCTTTGCCGAAAATAGTTGGTGTATGTCCTAATAAATTATCTGCTGCACAACCAAAAGGAACAGAAGAAGTATCTGGCTTTTTTTCAAGATTTTCAAGCCTCTCTTTTGTTTCTTCAATAAAAGATGGCCCTTTAACTGTCATTACAACAGAAGTTCCTTCTATATCCTTTCTACCTGATATCATTGCATATTTAGCAGTAGGATAATCAGACTTTATAGTTTCAAGAGAAACCTCATATTCCTTTACTGTACGACCACTATCCCCCTCTGTCATATTATGATATCCGCCAAGAACATTTCCTTTAGCATCATACACAACAAGATAATATACGGTATAAGGGCATCCGATATTAATTTTGAAATCACCTTTTATTTCAAACCGATTACTGCTTATATATGCGTCACTTGATGATTCTCTTTTATCTGCTACAAAGACAATATTATTACCACCATCAAGTTGAATAGCATTTTGCTTAGAACTTCCAGTATCGATATCTGAAAGACGGTTTTCAATATCATCAATCTTACTTGGTTTAGTCAATGTAACTGTGACATTAGTATCAGATACTGTATTTCTTCCGCAAATCATGACAGAAGCAGCTTCTGGATAATCAGTAAGTATGTCATCAGAATCTACAGTATAATTACGAATACTATTACCGCTCCATGAACTACCATCTGGGTCATTATAGCCACCTATAACATTTCCAGCAGCGTCAAAAACAACAATATAATAAACAGTACCAGGACAACCTATAGCCAAATTGAAAATACCTTCTACAGACATCAATTCACTACTACCGTAAGCACTGTTAGTTGTCAATAGTCTTTTCGATATTAAATAAAGCTGATTCCCTTTATTTGTATCAATCTCTTTGATTTCAAGTTTTTTTTCAACGAGATTATCTAATTTGTCTTTCAAGTCCTTTACAGCAACATCTTGTTCTGAATTTTTTTCTTTCAGTTTTTTAAATTCCGACAATATAGTTTCTGGAACACCTGCAACATAATCAAATCCGTTGATATAAACATGATCAGGAGTATAAAAAACGCCTTCTCCTCCTTGAATATTAATTACTAAATATTTAGCATCATCAGGAGCAGTTACTTCGTTAGGATCATTGACATGTCTTGATTCTCCTGTGGCATAAGGAACTTCATAGGTTGCTGCTACTGGATATTCAGTAAGGATTCCCCATATAAAAGGTGTTACACTCCTTTCAATTTTTATTTTATCTCCTCCAGTAATTGGATAAACTACACATCTATAATTATTAGAAATACCACTTATGCGGTTACTTTGAAGCAAAAACTTGTTTTCTTGAATTGCAACAAGTTTTTGCAAAGGAATCAGTGTGTTTAATGTTTTAGTTTTGAGGTCTAGCTCGGAAAGTTTCCCTCTATTCTCTTCGACAGCTTTCTTTAATTCAGATCCATCAATAATCAATCCATGCGCAGAACCTGTAAGACCCTTGCTCGTTAATGTTTTAATTCCATTAGCGCCTTGAACCTGCAAACCCTTTATCTGCTTGTTTATCGAATACTCAGGCACACCTCCTACATTCTCATCTCCACTAACGAATATCACATTCGTATCTTTTGCCTTATTAAGATCTTCTTTAGAAGGCATTTTAGAGATTTCTTCATTCTGCTTTTCAATTTCCTGAGCAAGTTTTTCATCCTGCTCAGCAATTGCTTCACTTAACTGCGCATTTTGGGCCTCAATCTGATTATTGACAGATTCTTTCACTCGCATCAATTCTGTCTCGAAGTAGTTCTTCACTCCTACTGTTTGCTGGCGAGTATATTCGGCATTATTTTCCAGCGTATCGCCTAACTGCTGTGCAGTTACTGACTCTGGCACACTGGCATCACGAATCTCGCGCGCTTCATTTATCAATTGTTCATACGTTGCTGCCATACTTACTTTACCTTTTTTATTAAAACGACTTAACAAATTCTTGTGCAAACAGCTCCTTTACACCAAAAACATTCTCGCAATCAATATCCCGAAACGCTTGTGCGTTCTTCATTATTGCGCAATATCCATACAAAGCAGGAGATTCCATGCTCACTTGCTGAAGCTGCGTGCCGACAACATCAATTCGGCTAAGCCAAGGATATTGCACGAAATCCTTCTTGCACCTCATCATCTTAGCGAGGAAATCTATAGCTACCTGTCGCATAGCATCGAGCTTTCCAACAATTTCTCTCTCTGAACCTGTATCTGATACATGATCAAGGAAGAAAATGTAATACTCTGTTTCCACGAATGACTGCGATGCAGTACCCCTTATCTCAATATCTCCCACGTCGATCACAACACAAGGATAATGCATTTTTGCAGCATACTTGCTCTGCGCTCCATCAACCGTGCAAGAGAAATGGCACTGCTTATTGCTATGCTTAATAGATTTATGCTGCTTAGCAAGCAACTCAATGAATTTGCGAAATATTTGTATTTCCTTCATTTCTTCTTGCCTTCCTTTATTCTATTATTAATTATACGCATAACATCCATACAAGCCAGCGTCTTGTACGACTCTATACGTGTGAGATCTTCGCCAACAAGCGAGTCGAACACGTCAAGCCAGCTTGCAGGTTTTTCATTCTTCTGTTCATTCTTTTCCCCTTCAGCAATAATTTTGCCAGGAAAAAGATATGGAAAAACATTCGCAAGCCAATTGCGTATTAGTGACCAGTTCGTCGCAATGCATTCAAAAGCCTTCTTTCCTCCGCTCTTCTGCAAGAGCGAAATGCGCTCATCGTACTTAACTGTGAAAAAAGATTCTGTATCTGCAATATACAGCGAAGCGATGAATGCGTGCAGATACCAATCTTTATCAGTATGCTTCCACCACGAGAAATAAGTATCTGCAGTTATGAACTGCTGCCACGACATGCCTTTAAGCCTAGCAAATGGCGCTTCAAGCACAATGCCGTCAACGTAAAGATATGACTCGACGAAATGGTCACACCGACCATCATCTTTTATTTCTCGTATCATCTGCGTCAGCTTCCACACATAGAACATATCAAGCGACTGCCATAAGTCGGGCGTGATACCGAAGAAATTCTTTATGAACTTACGCTCATCCACCTCGCCCTTCCCTATTGAGCACATAGCGAAGAATTGTTCAGGAGTCATTTCTGAAAATGACTCAGGAACATTGACTTTTATGTCTTTCCACCCAACCATGGATGGCTTACGAATCAAAACCTCTTTCATGCCCAAAAAGTTCTTTTATGATTATTATCTCGTTTCATTACATCACTCTCTGCACCATGCCAATACTCAGGAAACGCCAACTGAATCAGCGCATCGAGCTGCAAGCGTCTCGAAGCTGCAACTTCCTCCAGATAATCAGCAAGCCCTTTCACAGCTCTGCTTGGCGCCTGTTCCACCTTCTCGTCGCTTTCACGACCATTCGTGTAAGAGAAGAAATATAAGCCTCGATCCGTTATGCTTCCACCATGGCGCACGAGCTCAGCGAGCGCCTTTGGTATAATGTAATTACCGAAAGCCTTACGGAAGTTGGTGCCTTTATACACAAACTCACCATCCACCGCCATTGCTTCACGCATGATGCGCAGCAGCTCCTTGTCAATGAACTTAGGCAACTCCAGGTCAGTTATTCGTCTGAAGATTGGAAGCAAGCGAAGATAGACTATAGGGCTGTTCTCTATGAAATAATACTCATTCACCTCAAACGCATCCTTCACTATTCTTCTCATGCAATCCTTTCGATACTCACTTTTCTCGAACTCTGGGAAGCCCTTTTCTTTATCCTTGTTCATTGCAGAAAGCAAGTTCATCAAACTGTCTATCGCATTTAGACCCCTATTGCGATAGACCGCTTTCATGTTTCTTTCCTGGTACCGATATGCCTGTTTGAAGTTGTCGCTCTCTGTTCGCTGAATGCCTTGGTCAGTCAAGCGAATCTGGAACTCATCAAAGTTTAGCCACATTGCTATGTTGGCCACAATCTTCTGCGACATATCAAGCACTTCTTGCTCAGCCTTTGAGCGAAGCGTTTCATCCTTACCATAGATATCTTGCAACCTTGCAAGCATCTCATCACCAAGAACCTTACGCAGAAATCTCTCCTCGGCATCGGCGAGCGCTCCCTGGCATTTCTCGAATGACAGAGCAGCACTCGCCTGGAGATATCGCTTTATCTCCTCGGCATCATTCCATTTATCTGACGAAAAAATCATATTCTTGTTTTTTTATTTTTTATGACAAAGTACGCTTAGTTCCAGCACCGCTGTCGAGCGTAGTGAGAACAGTGTTGCGGAAACGAAGATCTACGTCATCAATTCCCTGCGATCGAAGAAGCGTATAAACTGGATCTATGAAATTCTGGCGGTCAATCCATGCGTTAGCGATATTCACGAGGAACGCCTCGCGAATGTTTGAACCACCCTGGTTACCTGCGTATGTTCCACCCGGCATACCTGCGCCCAGCACATTTGGATTGACCATAAGGGCGAACAAAATCTCAGAGTTGGCCGCCGCAGAAGTAACAAGGTTGTCACCGCCCTTGTACTTGTTATCCAACGCTGTGATTTTCCACTCCTCTTCCGTGCGACCATTAGCCTCATTGATGCCATAGTGAGTGAAGAGAGGCTTTTCTGCATTCTTCACTCCACACAGATTCTGCTCAATCTCGTCCATTTTTTTATTTATAGCGACCTGACGCTTTTCAGGCGTGTCATATCGCTTATCTTCCCTTGGATATTGCTTTTCCCAATACGAGAATGGTATCTGAATATGCCACTTCCATGTAATCTGATTCTCGTAAGCCTTCTTCAGAAAGATAGGCACCTGCTGAGCGATATCCACCCATCCAAGAACGTATGCAGGAAGCCACACTGGCTCGCCATACCAGTCATTGTTACTCCACGAGTCACGAATAGCGAAAACTACTGGCTTCTTAAGCTTGCCATTCTTCTTCAGAAGTTCGAGGTGATAATCAGGATCATAATCCATCAGAACATCAAATTTCTGCATTTCGTTTTCTGTCGCTGGACCTTTTGGCCATTCTCCCGACACGAAAGCCTTCATTGCGCCCATCTTCGACGGCACCGAGAAGCGAGTGTACAGCATATTTATAGGCTGCAAGCCAACAATATTTCCTTCAAGGCTTGGAGTGAGCGCTGTTGCTGCCACGCCAAACTTGAAATAATCACGCGAAACCTTTTCAAGGTAGCGTCGAACCATGCGAGAGTTCACGACATTAAGCACTCGCTTATCTGTGACACCTTCCAGAATCTCATTTCCCTTGTCATCGTAGCCTGTCACATGACAAGGGAACAATCCTTGCCCAACTGTAAGCTCACGAAGAAACTTCAAGCCAGTATTGAGCACTGATGTGCTTGATATGATCTTAGCCGCTTTCGTTGGGAACTCATTATGCTTTCCCCACGAAAGCACTCGCTCATCGCCAATCATCAGCGACTCTCTCTCTTCAGCTGATGTCGCCCATGGAGCGAGTATGTCACGCTCTCTGATGGCAGCGCTTGCATCTTTCTTCACATCGAGGAAGAAAGAAGTACCGTACGCCATCATCGGATATCCTTCCTTATTATATAGAACTTCTGCCATATTACGATATCACTTCTTTACCGTTGAACTTGATTATTGACCAAATCTTGACTGGATAGATATGCCCTTCAGCATTTCCCCTGCAATCGCAAGGCTGGAATCCACGCACCCTATACTCTTTGTTGTTCATTCTGCCTGCACCGCATACGTAACATTGAGGAAGGAAGCGACGCTTACCGCTTCCGTCAATGAAAACAATTGAATGTATAACTGGTCTGCCGACTGGCGTGCGACGGATATCAAGCTCGTCGATCATCTGTCGGCGGTATATTTTTTTATCGTTAATCATAAACTTCGCTAAATTCAATATCAAACAAACCTCTTCTCTTTTCAAGCTCTCGTGCGAAGGAGCCTTCATATTTCTCGCACGACCTCACCTTCAGCTCAACAGCGTATGGCTCTGATGCTGGCTTCACAGCATCCGCAACCTCCACCGATTCCACATAATACTGCTCGAACGCTCTGCTCTGCCAGTCATACCTGTATATTGCAGAACAGCGAAGCATATCTTTAATTGTGTTGAACTCATCAATGTTTATATAACCGCTATTGAGGCTCAGCACCACTCCAGCATCTTCTTCCACGTTGCTCTTCACGCCATTCATCATCAGAATCTCCCCCTCTTTTTCAAGCGACGTCGTTTCTTTTCCTGCGAATCTTACAGACTCAGGAACTCCGAAAAGATTTTCAAACAAGAAAATGTTCTCGTTTTTCCGCTGAGTATGATCAATAACAAATCTCATTGTATCCATCTCCTCACCACCACGCCAAAGCGCAACCTCGATATAGATGATATCCTTTGGCGACACGCCACGCTCCGTTGTCCATCTTGACCAATACGGACTGCCGCACATCACCACCGTTCTGTCCATGATCTGACCCAGGCTCTGCTTTTTGCTCTCGTATGCATCAACTCCGTTGTGCTTATAAGCCGTCCTCGTTTCTATGGCATAGTCATACCCCTGCTCGCCATTAAACGCAAAGCACATCACCTGATGCCCCCCTACCGTTCGGCTCTTGAAACGAGAGAGGAACATATTTTTTTCTCCACAGTCAATCTTTTCTTTAGCCTTGAACACGTATGCGCTTGTGTTTGTGTTCAAGCCTCCGCTTACTGATATATACAAGTATTCTCTTCCGCTGAAGTTCCTTGTACTGCCATCTGACTGCGGGTCAATCTTCACCATGTAAGGCTCAATCAAATCTGCAATTCCTCGAACAGTGAACTTTCCATTCGCTGGGCTATACACTTCCGAAGCAAACTCTGTGCCGCCGAAATATATAGTCACGGTGCAGTCACCGCTTGCACCATTGAATTGCAGATCAGGAAGATTGCGAAGAAAATAACTACTCTTAGAGAAACCGTTTACCTCTACCATTGCAACACTTTGAATTTCAAGCCCACTACGGGGGCTTTGTTGACAAAATCATAACCACCTTCGACACCCATCTTACCCCATTCATAGCCTGCTTTGAGCGCAATGTGCTCAAAGCCAGCATCGAAGCCAAGCACAATCGCATTGTGCTTGGAATTTGCTTGAATGGGAATCGGAGAGAATGTGTCGAAATCAGTCAGGAAATCGTATTTTACTGACTGCAACTTATTATTATACACAGTATCATGCACAACCATAGACACATAATTGTTTACGGTTACAGTGTCACGATAGATACGCTCTGTATAATAGTCACTCACTACCTCCACAGTATCAACATCACCAGGCACAGGGATGTATACTGTTTCCACTTCTGCAGGTCGGTTGATGTAGATAGTGTCAAACTCTCTGACATGCTCTACCTTCACGACTGCTTCAGGCTCTTTGCACTGCTTCACGCCTGTCATTATCACAACAGCGACAATCAGTGCAATAACGCCAAATGCCTTATGCCAAAACCTTGGCTCATTGTTCGTTTCCATTTTCCGTTGAATTTTCAAAACGTGAATCAATATAGTTCTTCAACTCTGCCTTGCTCTGCCGAGCATACAGTGACAGACCGAAAACTGCACCGCAGAAGGCAACGGTCTGTCCGAGATACCACAAAACACCATTGCCTATATCGCCATTGGCGAAATAGCTGCAATACGAAAGCACAACTCCAGAAAGCAAGAACATTATGGATGTGCCATACTGAATTTTCTTTTCTGTTACCATGCTGCAAAGGTACTACATATATAATATGTAACCTTGCGACAAAATTAAAGCACTGCCACGTCATCACGACGAGGCAGTGCAAGAAAAAGATAAATCGATTGCATTTTCAATCAATCTTACGGATCATATTACAGACTTTAACCTTAATTTCTATTCCTTTTATCCAATTCAGCATCCGTCAATTCCTGCACAAGCTCATCGCGCTTCTGGCGAATGCCCTTGTTGATAATTGACAGATAGCTGATATGATCGAGGCGCTTGCCCTCATCTTCCATGCCGATCACATTCCCGTGCGAGAGTGATTCAATAAGATCCTCGCAGACCTGCATTTTATTGTTTTCCTCATCTATGTCAGCGAGGATATCAAGATATTTTCTCATTTCTTTACTGCTTTTAATTTGTTTTACTATTTAGCTGGTAGCACTCAATATCTGCCTTCACGAACCAATCTTTCTCCATCAGTGCATCGAAACATGATTCCGACACCTCTACAGACCATGTGAGCCCACCAACAGCTTTCCTTGTCACAACATAGCTATTAGCCACGCAAAAATTCCAGACCATGCCTATTTCACTATCACGTCCGTACAGTTTATATTTCTTCATTTTAAGAACTTTTTCTTTTCAACATACCTAAGCGTATAACTTGCAACATTGATTCCAACCTTTTCGCTCTTTACCAAACTTACATACATATATCTATTAGACGCATTTCTTTCATAGTAATTTAACTCAACTTTTCTGCATCTACTGAATTCGCTATTGGCATTTCTCAAATAGCTATTCACCTCGCTTACAAACAGCATGAGATCTTCATCGTCTAACACAGTATTGCTGAAATTCTCTTTTATTTTCTCAGTAACATAAGTAGCCTGCTTGCTATCTTTATTGTACAATATGCCTGGCTCTAATACCCACATAACTTTAACCTTTAAGAATTAAACCTCCGATTACCATACTCACCAAGCCACACAATCCAACTGCCCAGTAGGCAGTGAACGTAAACATGCATAGAATCAATCCAAAGCATACCGCCATGACTGCTCCTGCCTGCTTGGTTGTCACTTTCTCCTCCATAACGATAGAGAAGAGTTCTGCTACGAGTTCAAGAACGCCCCTGGTTCTTGACGCTTGCTGACGGCTTACTGTTCTTCTGCCGACAACTGTGATGTTCTGCATCATATTTGTTTGAGTTTCGCTATTTGACACGTGAGCAAAAAAAACAACAGCTGCTCTCCCCGTGTCGCGAAACTCAAACATAAAAAACTATGTCTTGGGAAGAACAGCCGTATTCATATATATAGTATTCACCCTATAGGCTAAACCACAATATGACTATGCCATATCTTTGTCAATTTATATTTGAGTTTCGCACTGCAAAGTTACACATAAATGTTCACTTATGCAACTGTTATGTGCATTATTTTGCACGCAGAAACCTTATTTAGATGCGATATAAATAACATTTCCCTCCCCAAATATCTTGATAAATGCTTGCATATTTCAAGAATAATCATTACCTTTGCATAAGAAATAAAACAAATAACAACACTAATATTAATACATCTATGAATACCTATCAAACAATTGGCTTCGCCCTACTCATGGCTCTCTCCGCATCTATTATTGTATATGCAATCATAGACTCTATCAAATCAAAGAAAAAGCGATGAAACAGGACACACTCTCTTCTACTGGCAAAATGCTTATCCATCTTGCCGAAGCTGCTTTCATTGGCTTGTTCATCGATAAGAAAGAAGGCGATTTCGATTTCATCCTTCTAATCGCCGCCTTTATCCTCGCCATTGCCGGACTCATAGCCATAGCACTCTCTGCAAAGGCGAAAAAGGACGAAGAACTTAAGTTTTCAACTGGCATTGCCAGCAAGAGAACTATCAAGTTCCCTCGCAACACCACATTCATTGTCGAAGAATCAAAAGACTAACCATGGCATCATCTACACATGGAGGCTCGCGACCAGGAGCTGGCCGCCCCTCAAACGACAGAACAGTAAACCTCGCTGTCAGGATCTCGCCCTCCGCAATGGACAAGCTCAACAGCATCACCACCAACAAGAGCGAGTTCCTCGACAATCTCATAAAGACACTATAGCGAAAAGAAAACGCAAGATCCGTAAAAAGACCTTGCGTTTATTCATTCAATACAATATCATTTTCGGACCTATATATATAAACTGCGCCTTTGGATCTTTCCTTTTGAAAAGCTCCAAAGCAGCAACATTCACCTTGCCATACCGAAGATAATGCAACGGCACGATATACACGCTCTCTGGATCTGACGGCATGCCACCAATGCCGATAACAACAAAAACTGGCATAAGCCGCTCATCTGAGAACCTGTTGTATATTTCTATCTTCTCTCGATTTGCCCAATACACAACCCCATCTGAAGCACTGCTTCTATACTTGCACTCGACAGCAAATCTATACTCATAACCACCCACCTTTACCGACACTACCATGTCAGGATTTCTATTCGCTTCAGGATATACACCATTGATGTCTATCTTATCTCCTTGCCATTCAAGCAATCTCAGCGATGGATGCGTCTTGAAATGAAAACAATCAATCACAAAACGCTCAAATTCGCTCCCTATTTTAGCCTTTTCGTTCATATTATTTTGATATTAGTGTAAATTTCGCACAAAGATAAACAAAAATGTTCAAATATAATCAATTGTAGCGAAATTTTCCCCGTAAGCAAGTGGAGTCATTCGATGCGAGAAATTCGTTTTTGCTTTCAGTTATTAAGAAACTCTTAACAACTCAAACAAAAACAGCGAGCACCGAAGGAAGGCACTTTAGGCAAACCGCTGAATTGCAATACCTTTTAAAGTAAAAATTTTAAAACAATTCAGCAACCTTTTGAAACACAAACAAGCGTGCGTCCAACAATCGGCAGGACGCACGCTTGTATTGCTCTGCACCCTAACGCGCCCTAAGCCAGACCGCCCGAAACCTCGCCCAAAGGTAGGAAATATGAGTCCTAAACACTCGTAATCGGCGAGCCGATTACACCTTTTTCTCGCCTCCGCCCTTGGGCGAATCGAGCAAAGCGAGATGGGTGCGGCATCGGGCAAGGAACGGAGGCGAGTCTTTCCATCTGTTTGCAGAAGCTTGTCAAGAATCGAAAAAAATGAGCACCGCTTCACAGCGATGCCCACACACTAATACCAAATAATCTAAAACATTAAAATTAAAATATAACAAAAACCTTTACACCCTGACTGGCACGAAGTCGTACTTCTTCTTAATAAGATGCCCATACTTCGTCCACATTCTTTTATCCACCACGTCGCCAAAATGCGTCGCATCGAGCGGGTCAATACTACTATTGCGCTCGCTTGACTTGTCCTTTTGGAACTTTCCCTGCACTTCTTTGACCTTTGTGTTATTCATCGACAGAAGGATGTGCTTGCATTTTGCGGCATTGAATCGCTTAATCGGAAACCTTTCATCCTTCTCAGCAGTTACATAGCTCCACAGCAAGTATTTCTCATGCTGTGGAGGCTCTATTCCCGGATGCGTGCGCTGCTCCACCTGCCAACCATTCTTGATGAGCCTTTCTATCGCCATCTCATTGTACGTCTTCTTAGAGTTCGCATGACGAATATCTCCATATCTGTCACGAAAGAATACCGCAGTCTTGTTTACGTGATGCCTGTAGTAATTGCAGAACTGGTCAATAATCACATTTACCTCAGTGTCATCATTCTCATCACGCTTAGCGTAAAATTCATTGATTGTGTTGTCCACAACACGATCAATGAATGTCGTATCAGTAGCGAAATCGTACGTAGATGGCTGCGCCACCTCGAGGAACGATGCCCTGCTTCCCCAGTCAAAGCAAAGCTCCAACGGTTTATTAGCATTGCAGTCTGCATCATACAGCGAGTTGCCATCTGCAAGTGCGTCGAAATTAAAGTCAATATCCTCAGAGAACTCACGGATATAGACGTCATTTGTAGCATTGTAATACTTGTTATGCTCATTGAAGTGGTAATAGCATCCCTCTATCCTGTCGCTGATGAAGTTCAGGATCTCAACCATGAACGTGAGTTTATCCATGATAGCATACTCACGCATAATGTACGAGAATCCCACATTAGCGATGTTATCAAAGATAGAAGCGAGATGGAACAACTCGCCATCTTTCGACACGAAAGGCTGAATTGTGCGCCTTATACGCACACATTCATTCCAGATATCTTTGAACAGCGCAGCATCATTCTTCGACTTAGCATCTATAAGCTGCATCTGCAGCTTCACAACAGAGTTCCACCTGTCTATAAGATTATAGCCTCGCTCTTCTTCATAATACCTCGCATGCTCCAGAATCCACTTCTGCTCTGGCTCGTACGGAGCAGAAGTCACGAAAAGTCCTCCATGATGGCGTGGCTTCGGATGTTTCGACAGCGATCCAAACAGCTGCTCATTGCCTCTATTCGTTGGCGCAACTTCCTCGTCAAACTTCTGCTTATTTATTGTAATTGCCTCGTCAGTAATATTGAAATCAGCATTCGGACCACGGCTGTTGCCATCCTGCGAAAGGATGTACAGCAAAGTTCCGTTGCTGAAAGTAATGCAGTGAGAGAAATCCATGATATGCTCATAAGGACGCAGATATCCATCTGGAGGAGTCCTGCACACCACATAATCCCCTTGCTTAGTTTTCTCATTATACCGTACATAACCGAATGCTTCGAGCGCCTTGAATGTAGATGGCAGCGTCTTGGTCAGTGCCTGGCCATACGTTGCCTGTGCCAACGTGATCACGCATCGTGGCATAGTGCGTATTATTTCATCTATGAAAGCAGCAACTATCCACGACTTGCCAGTACCACGGCTCCATACGCAGTATGTATATTTCGCCATAAGCGTCATCAGGCGAAATTGAGCAGGGTTCACGTTGACATCTATTTCAAAGTATTTATCTTTCACTTTTTGCCAGGAATAAATTATGAATTCATAATTGCCTCTGCCTGTTCCACCGTAATCTCAGAATTCACTCCGTCAAACACTTCTTCAAATTCATCTTCACTCAGATCACGCACATCATCAAGCGACATCTCACGAGGTTTTGAATCCTTCGATCCATAGTTATTGACAGTAATCACTATCTTGCTCTTCTCCTTCAGCCTTGGATCTGTCACGGTTGCCGGCTTCTCACCAATCAGTGAATGAAGCGTTTTCTTTGCATCATTCCATGCCTTAAGGTCACCTGACTTCTTTGCTCGTGCCACCAAATCGACCTGATCCTTTATTTCCCACGCTCTCCAGAAATCCCAGTCAAAGTCGAATCGCGACTTATACACTTGCCGAGCAAGCTTTATTGTATTGCGCAGGCAAGTTTCAGACAAGTGCGAAGTTCCAGATTTGGAACGGAGCACTTTCATTATCTGCCTATCCTCAGGATATTCCTGAAGCAGATTACCGCATTCACATACCAAGTCGAACTGCTGCTTGCAGTCCGACGGCAGAGGATTATTCGCTGGATCCAGAATGTGAGCACGAATAATCTCAAAATTCAACTTCATTACACTGTTGCCTGCCATACTCAAGAAATATAATCTTCACTTTGCTTTATGAGTTTCTTCAACTCCATCTGAGCAGGGTTGGAACCATTCTTAGCAGACTTGATGATAGACTCATTAAGCTCTATCTTAGTCTGTGTGAAGCCTTCATAATACGCATCGCTCACTTCGCCATCCCCACGCAGCTCTTCCTTCAATTCAAACTCTGGCACCTTCAATGCTTTAGCTATAAGGTACAGAGGAACCATGCGCCTACCTAATTCCGTAAGCTGGTTAAGTTGTTCCTTGCTTAAATTCATCATCCAACCTTTCTTTATCAAAGGTATATACCCTCGGATCAGTATGTATAATGCCTCTCTCTAATTTCGGATTGTGCGTAGCATTTTGCGAACCAATAACAGAGATCTTCCAGTCCTTGTTGCCGATGAGTGCGATTTTCGCATGAAGAGAAAGACATTTGTACTTGCCAGGAAAAAGATTTACCATGACATCGAATGGCTTTGGCGAGATAGAGCGAACTCTGTTGTCAATCAAGAAACGTATGCTCGTTATCTTTCCTGCCTCCACCATTCGATGCAAGGTGTTCAGCGTGTCTTCAGCCACGCTGTACGAAGAAATCACAACATCGGCAGGTCCCGTCTGGCGAAGTATGTAGATTACAAGCTGAACAAGGTCGAACGCTCCACGAGTGTAGAAGTGCTTGTTCACACCTTGCTCTATCACGCCAAGCCATTTAGGTGACTCCATCACGTCAGCCATCATGACATCTTTGTCACATATTCCTATGTTTTTAGAACTCACCTTGCTTTCAGGAACTGGCTCAGCATTTTGCCGTTCCTCTACTGTTGCTTCAAGGCTGCCGAATTGTAATTTCATAACACAACTTAATTAATAAAAAACCTAAAAATATATGGCTATTTTTTAGCGAGAGCATAAAGCATTGCCTCATGCACTGGCTTAAGCTTATTTATTTTCGTCTCGTATTTAACTCGTCGAGGACCAGTCGGCATAGGATTAGGAGAATCCAGCTCATTCTCGCACTGATACTCCAGCATGTTCTGAGCACGCTTAATCTTTCGCTGCGTGCTATAGGACAATTTAGTTAGTTCTTCCTTGCTCATAGCATCGTAGTCCTCATCGGCATTTTTTTCTTGATCTTCTTCCTTGTCTTCGTTCTCCATTGAAGAAAGATCTTCATCAGATGGCTGTATGCCATCTGACTTGTAAAGCTTATAGTGCGGATAGATGCGCTCCATCATATCCGTGCTTTCCTCAATCTCTTGATTTAGCTGCTTTCTCTTTTCGCAAGTTGCATCATCGTTCGCATCGCCCATCTCCTTCAACTTGCGGAAAGCAACTTCACGTCTCTTATATAAATCAGCGTACTTTCTTATGAGAACACCGATATTGCCGCCCAAGTCCACCTCGCTGAGGATGCCAGACTTTGCCTCAATGGCAGGCGTGTCCGCAGGAGACTCCTCGCCATTGAACACACCGATTTCCGCATCAGTATCTTCTTCAAGAATTGCATCGCCATACGCACGAATGAGCATGCGAATATTATGCGTCAGATGCTCCATGGCACCTTTCATCTCCTTGCCCTTGCGAGTTAGCGTTTGCGTCACTCCCGGACGGAAACCCGAATCTCGCAACACTGCAAGTCCTTCATCGAAGTCACGCTTGCTATTCAGCCAGTCAATGGCTTTCTTTTGATATTCTACGTTTATCATTCTTGTAAAATAATAAGGGGACGGGTCGCTTTTCGACACGCCCCCTTGGGTTTATATGAAAGAATTTGCAATTAAGCGCCAGCCTTAATCACATTGCCAGTGAAGACAAGATGGCGAGCACCAACATACTCAATCGACACAGGAACCTTGTTAACGTCGCTTGCAGAGTCTGTGCCTGTCGTAGCAGCATCCGCCGCAACACGCTTAGCATGGTTCACGTCGTCTCCAAGAAGATACTTCGTGCCATTCTTGTCTGTCACAACTGCCCACAGCTTGCGGCCACGTGTAGCGTTCAAGAAACCGAACACTGCGCTCGACATCTTCGCACGCTCAAATGTAGCCTTGTAAAGCACATTCTCGCCGCCAGCTTCACCTTGTTCCGTCATTGTGAACTCGCCAGTTCCGTCCGTAAACGTGAACTTGCAAGTCTTTGCACCAGACTTGATAGTGAGATCGCCATCCAGCTCACCTGCATCTTCCATGCTCATTGCACCTGAAGAAGAGCTTGGTTTGTCAGGATATGACGTAACGTCTTCGTGGAAGCCAATCTCAATTTCTTGTGCCACTCCTGCGATGTTGTCGCTATCGGCACAAGATACTGCTTCCATGATATCAGCCAAATCTACGCAATTTGCCATATTTTTTACTTTATTATTTATTCAACAAAAAAACTTCAGAGCACCATCTTCGAACAATTGTTTTTCACCAAAAGCTTATTTTACGAATATAAAGAAACAGATTACCGAAAGAAATTACTTTTCTGATTGTTAAAAAAAAATGTTTTTGAATCTCTATTCTTCGATGTGCTTCCTGAAATTGGGTGGCAGCACTCGTCTGCCACCCCGAATTTCTCTATGATAAAGATGAAAAAGCTTACGCACTTGGAATGTTCATGCCCTGCTCATTGCAGAGGAACAAGTACTTGTTGTAAGAAACGAACGCAGTTCCGAGAACATACTTGCCAGCAGCTGTGAACAAGTATGGATTACCGCTATTGAAAGCGATAAGACGATTCATGTCAGATGGCTGGTCATAGCCGTAGCGCTGATTCTCCTTGATTGTGAACCAGAAGAAATCAATCTGCGTCGCAGGCACACCGCTCATTCGCACTATCTCCACCTTGCCGCCAGTACCGCGAAGATACTTAGCACCATACTCATCCTTACCTGATCCGATGATGTATGTGCCCTGTGCTTCCATCCAGTCGTCATACTTGTCACCTGCTTCCATAGAGAGCATGAGCTTCATGTTCTGCTTGCGCGCAGCAGAAGGCATAGAGCGCCATGCTTCAAGAAGCTTGTCGCCGATGTTGCTTGAAGAGAGTGCTCCTGTTGTGTACAAGTTGCCGTTAGCAGCAGATACCTTCTTTGCCGTGATAGCCTGCTGAATCTTTGTGAGAGGACCATCGAACGCATCGCTGAGCGATGTCTTAGAAGCTGAAGAATCGTACTTCGCAGAAAGGAATACATCGTGAAGCTCTTTTGAAGCAGACTTCACGCCCCAGTTTATGAGCCATACACCGAACGGATGCTCTTCTGGCTTGAGTCCTCCAGCCACCTCAGTCACATAGATGCGACGAAGGTTCTCAGGCTCATCAGCGATTTCCATAACGCATGGATACACCTTGAGCTCTTCTGGCTGAATCTCGCCCTGCTGCACCTGACCCTTGAACTCTCCTGTATACTTGCGAGAGATCTGACCGAGCAAAGTCTTGCCAAGAGTGATTGAATCCTTCACTCCAGGCATAGGAGTGAAGTGCTGAAGGATATCGTTTGCTTCCTCCTGCTGAATAGTCACGAGAAGATTCTCGTGCTCACGCACAGCTTGATTGACCTTGCTCACGTCAATAGGTCCGTTCGTGATTGTAATTGTGTTGTTGATTGCCATAATTAGCTACAATATAATTATAATTCCACCTAATCCTTCTTGCCACGAAGCATTTCGTCCACCTCGTCCATTGTATCAGCGTCATTTGTGGCAGGAGAATTCTTAGGCAGGGCGTTAGCAACCATGACTGGGAAGTTCTTTACCATATTGACGAGCGACTGCGCCTTGTTCTCAGCGCCTTCGATTGACTTGCTGCCCTCGATAGAATCAAGGATCTCAACAAGCTTATTATTCTGAGCCTCTGCTTTCGCCTTAGCGTTGAGCGCAGTTTCGATTTCGTTCAACTGTTCAACAGAGAGAGTTACCTTGTTGTCCTCTGCTTCAATCTCCTTCACATTGAGGAGAGCAAGAAGAGCGACAACGTTAGCTACCTTTGTCTTCATTCCTTCTTTATTTTTGTTTTGTTCAACATTATTTTCCTGTGCCTCCACCTGCTTAGGCTGGAACAGCTCCTTGCATGCGTTGATAACCTTGTCGATGATTGTATCATCTTCGATTTCGCTTTCAATTTCGAAAGTTGGCAAATGCAGATCCTCGCACATTTGCTGGCAAAACTTGAATTCATTCTTGATTTTGCCCGATGGCTTGATTATTTCATCAACCAATCCCAGTTTCTTAGCATCCTTAGCAGAAAGCCACTTCTCATCGCTCATGAGCTTCAGCATGTCCTGAACACTGCCATTGCAGTGATCTGCATACTTCTTAGCGATGATAAGGTCAAGAGCCTTGTTTGTCTCTTTCGCTTTCTGAAGTTCCTCGATTTTCTTATCGATTTCGTCAGCATTGAGATTATCCCAGATGTCAACTGGAGTAGATGTCTTATGGCAAAGCCAAAGAGAGTCCTCTGCCATCTGCACCTTCTCTGCTCCGTATGCCATCCAAGTGACTGCGCTTGCCACCATGCCAAGGAACTGCACAGTTACCTTGCCGTGGTCAGCCAACGCCTGGCTCATTGCCATGGCTTGATTCACATCACCGCCAAGCGAGTTGATTCGAACAGTCACTTCCTGATCCTTATACTGGCTCAATCGCCACTTGAGGTTACTCTTCTGATAACCCCAAGAGTCGATTGTGCCGTTTATTTCTATAATGTTCTTTGCCATATATGTAACTTATATGTAATTCTACGCTTGCAAAATTACTGCAAAGATTTCGCCCAACATTTATACATTATATATATATTACATGCTTGCAACCTCTATAAGTTCAGCTGCAGTAGCACACACTGCGCTGAACTTGAATCGCATCGCACTTGCATCCGCTGGCGATGTGCCAGTGGCACGTTCGTAAGAGAAAGACATTGGCACATCCTCAGTACCGCTTAGCCACCACTTTGCATTGACATCTTGCCAGATTACAAGCCATGACTCACCGCATAGGCTATCCAAAATTACCTTTTTAGCCCTATCTACTCCTGTAACTATGCCTGAAATTGCTTGTTCATAAGCCTGACCAGCATCTGTCTGGCTCATCTTCTCCACGTAATTTGCAGTCCTGAACACGTCAAATTCAACGATATTCTCCCTGTTCTGCAAAATTGCACGGTTGATTCCAAGCGACCAATTGCGCTGCATCTTCACGAATGAAGATATTGGCACTGCGTAGATTTTAGCTATGCCTCCAAGGTTGTCACACCCAAATTCTATCTTCTCCATATTCTAAATCATACTGTGCAGATGTCTAAACTCTCCGACATCTGCACCATAAAAAAACCTCGTATCTTATTGCTTAACTCCTCATTCAAGCTTTCCATCTTTGTATTCTTTGCTCTCTCAATAATCTTGCTTATAGATGCAGGTGGCCAGCTCCATTCGTCAAAGACGGTATGCTTGTAGAACTGTCGTATGCTTTCGCTCAGATTCCCCGTCAGGAGAAACTGCACCTTCACGAAGTTCATCATCTGGAACTTGATGTATGTTTCTATATGGCTGCACAATGCACGCTCGGCTGTCATTGTGAGCTCCCATCCGTGTCGGTCCCACAAGTCTTGACTTATTTCTATCTGCACTGGGTAGAGTTTCTTCATACCCTGAAGATGAATCCTCTTATCATATCTGCAGTTGTTTTCCTTTACTGCAAAATATAGATATTGCTTCAGCGATTTATTCGAATTCACATTCACAAGAAGCGGATATTTATCATCCTTGATTGAATATTTTCGCAATAGATATTCTTTAACATACCTCTTGCAATGAATCGTGATATACAGCTTTTCTTTCATATTTTATTGAATAATAAAAAAATTTGTGCTTTTTCTTGCTCCAACCGTCCAACCGTCCAACAACTTTGCAAAGTTACTGATTTTCAGTAAAACATTAAAACTTTTGTGCATTATTTTATGCACAAACACGTCCAACATGACTTATTTTAACGCTTTTTGTTGGAAATCGCCAAATTTTCGCAAATCGATATTTACGAAGTCTATTTCCAACAAAAGGCGGTTTTTTATGCGAAAAACAATCCTATTTCCAACAAACAAGCGTTTTTCGCCTAACTATATCCAACAACCAACAAAACAACAAGCAACATCAAACATCACTCTATCATCTTATTATCAATACCTTATATATGTTTTGTATTTTGAAAAATATATTGCTTGTTGGACGGTTGGACGGTTGGACGCTGTTTTTGCGAATTTCATTTTTCAATTCGCTATATTTGTTCTTTTCTTGAAATTAGGGGGTCTTCGGGGGATTTTGCGGAAAAAGGCAAAAAAAATGCTGACAGTCATTGTCAGCATAAAAAAATGTGTGATTGTAAAGAACTCTTCTTTGGCGCCACCGTCCTTGGGCAGAACGCAGTGAGGGATTGGCTTTGGGCAAGGCACGGTGGCGCTTTATCTCCGCCTGCGGCGGCTGGTCAATTCATTGGATAGAATATTCCAGTTACCACTTTCGATAGCTTTCCATTCTCTATCTTGTACTCCAGCGATGCGCAAGCATACTTCACATTATGTATTATATAGATTTTCTTCGGATCAAGAATGTTGTTCGTAAGAAAGCTATACGCGTACTTATGCTTTGTGTCTATCTTCACTCTGTTAGAAAGTTCCTGCGCGATGCGACCGTATGGTCCTATAAGTTCGAGTGTCAAGCTGTCCCTGTATTCTTCTCCCAATTCAGCCTGTCCGAACTTTCTCAGCTGCCCACTAAAATGCACCCATCTTGCTATGGCTGGCATCGGCACTTTTCCTCTAAACACATCATCCTCGCCTGTATATTCTTTTGGTCTAACGACTCCCAGATAGTAAGCTACCTGCATAACTGATGGAGCTGAATCTTTCTCGCCTCTCACCATTTCAGACAACGTTCCCTCATTTTCTTCGAACATTTCTGGCACAAGTCCGCATACGTAATAGTCTCCTCCATCATCAATTCTATGACCTATTGCCACTTTGCTCGGGATTATCCTCAATTTATTTTCGCTCACGTTATAATCAGACTTTACTCCCTTGAACATATTAATCATGGTTCTATGAAGTACTCCTTCACTGTTTACGTAATTAATCCATTCGATTGTATGAACTTTGTCAACATACACGACTTGGTCTTTCTGATCTATATCTTCTATTTCTGTTTCTATGCTATCGATATTTAGATTCTCCTTCCTGCACCTCTCATAAAGCTCATCATCCATATCGGCAATTTGCCAATACTCATTATCCGCATGGTCATAAGAAACATTCTTATACTGCGTCTGGAAAGGCGCAGCATCTTCCGTGAATTCTTCGTCATACGAATCAATGACAGAGCTATCTTCGATGGCCACTGTTCCTGCGCTCGCATAGAAGTCGTCAATCTTAACTATATCCAGTGTTCGTGTTGCAGAATGGAACACGAACACCACGCCAAAGAACTTCTCCACCTCTGTTATGAATTCTTCAACCGTCCAATCAGGAAGAATCTTGCTTGTCTCGTTCGTGCGCACCCCACTTGCAATGATAAGGCGCTTGTACTTATCAACCGAATCAAGATAGTTGCTTCCAATATGATATCCCAGTTTCTCGACAACCATGTCAACAATCCAAAGCAGATAAGGCTGTATGATGTATGTCTTTTCTTCATCGTACGGAACGGCGTTGTAATTCTCCGCATTCCATCCCCATCCTGGATCTGACTCGTAAACGAAAGGTAGCGCACCTTTGAATTCTGGATATTTGCCAACGTTCATTGCAGACAACTGTCTTTCTGTTGTCGGCAACTCGATGTCAGGCAACCCGATATTTCTTATCGACATCTTCTCGCTTATGATGAAATTGAATTCAGATTCATTAGCGACAATCTGTATTTTTACTTTATCATCTTCTTTAGACAGTATGACTTCCAATCCTGATATAAGCATTCGTGGTCCTTCTCGAAGGACTGCACGTCTGCCTGTCTTGTCGAACTTCGTGTTAGGACGCTGTATGCCTTGATAAATCTGCTTATTGCTGTCGCAACTAAGCGAGATTTCAATTTCATAAGTGTAATCGCCTCGTGTTTCAAAAAAGGAATTATCCCTGTTCATTTGCAGAGAGAAGCCAGCGTCAAGCGCCACCTCTTTGCCATCTATAGTAAGATTAACCATTCATCCTCCTTCCTGCATTACGCTTTATCTGATTAGCCTTTCTCCTCGCATCCTCGATGCCACCTTTACCTACAACGTATGTTTCAGCAATTATTGGCTCGTCAAGTCTCTTCTTAAGGTTCCGCATAGTGCGATTGCACTCACGGATCAGAGCAGTGACATCTGAGCTGTCACGCGCAATTAATTGCGCTGATGGCGAATTTGACGAAGTATAGCCACCTTTATCATAAGCCTGGCCGCCAACCGCACGAATGTCATCACGAGTGAGGTTGGCGATTGTACCTCGTTGCTGATTTTCGTTGATAAGGTCAAGAACTTCCTTTACTGCAGGATTTGCGAGAGCATAGCGATTGGCAACAAACTCGTTTGCATGGACGATGCCTTTTGGCTCGTTCCACGCGCCTGCTCCAGTGTATCCGCCTTTGTCGTATTTATCATTGCCCCAGTTCTTTATCACGCCTTTAGCAGTCTCAAACGCTGCCGTAATCAATGCAATCTCGCCAGCTGCTTTCGCCAAGCCCCATACTCCCATATTTGCAACATTAGCAATAGTTCTCTGTGCTGTTGCAGCAACAACCATCTTTTCAATAGCATCAAGCATTATATTGAGTATTGACTTGAACGCTTCTCGCAACTGCCCTGAAGATCCATCTATTGCTGAAGCAACCGACTCACCAATTGCTTCACCTATCTGCTGACCTATGTCAGCAAATTTTCTCGCCTTTTCTTCCATCTTTTTAAGATGATCCTCATATTCTTCATCCTGCTTGTCATTAGAATCACGAAGGGAATCAGCTAATTTTTGATGAGCTATTTTCTGATCAGCCTCATACTGCGCCCATACGATGCTTGATTTCTCAGCATACTCTTCCTGCGTGATTATTCCTAGCTTCAGGTTTTTCTTGAGTATTGCTATATGCTTGCGAAGATTGTCCTCTATCTTCGCAAGCGAATTTTGATACGCCCTCATTGGTGCAGTATCAGAACTGCTTTCCGTGATATCGTCCATTTCCTCTTTAGCCTTGATTGCGATATCCTTCAGCTTGCCCTGTAGCTCTGCAACCCTGGCTGGCTCCAAACCTGCTATTGAAAGAATTTTGTTAATCCTGTCTATTTCAAGATCTATGAGCTCCTGATTGTATTGCTCCTTGTCAAGAACACCTTCAACATACTGCTGCTTCAACGCATTCCTGCGGTTCTCCATTTCAAGCTCGATGGCTGCAGTTTCTTTTTTTATACGATCATCTTCTCCGACTGCCGCATTCCCTGCACCAGAACCAGAGCCACCATCGCCACTGCCTTCTACAGAGAAAAGTTCCCCATACATTTCTTCCCACCTATGCTGTTCCTCTTTAAGTTTTTCAATATTCTTATTGGCGTTTTCGAGTCTTCTTGCAGCATCACCAATCTTGTTGTCAATATTATTCTCTTCTTCTCCCCACTTATACACTCCAATTGCGCTCATTACTCCCTTGAAAGCCCTTGCCGTCCTATTTGTCAGATACTGCCTGTAACCCACGCCAGCCATATCTTCGTTGAAATTAGAAACCTCGCCGGTTCCCTTCTTATTGACAAGATCCGTAAGTTCCGCTTGAGCATGAAGTTTCTTGAATGTTTCATCAACAATAGCCTGTCTGAAAACCTGCGCCTTAATTTCCTTTTCAAGGCTCAGCAGATATTCGTCAAGCGCTTTCTTGTTATTATTGATAAGCTTTCCTTCCTTGTCGAGCTCAGCCATATAACCAGGAACAATTTCCTTCAGCTCTTCAAGCGCTTTCTTTCTGCTTCCAAGAGAAAAGTTATTGTCCTCAATAACCGATGTGAGATACTCAATCTTGCTCTTCTGCTTCTCATAATCATCATTAGCCTTTTTATTAAGCTCCTCCACCTTGCTTAGCTTTGTCTGCGTATCTCCAAGTCTTCTATTATGCTCTATTAAAGCTGCAGTCACAGCCGTAACGCCAACAAGCAAAATTCCGTATGGATTCGCTTTAATCGTGTTATACAACGATAGAAGCGCACCCTTCGCCTTGTCCGTCCAGAAGATAGAAAGCTTGTCAGCGATAATCTTTCTATTTGTCCATGTAACATATAATATGATTGCTGTCGTTGTCAAGCCTATCGTTGCTTTGTAGTTGGTGATAACTCTTATCAGCTCTACAAGCATTCTTGTGCTATTCATCGAAAGGCTAATAAATTTAGTGATGGCTGGATTAAGTTCCTTGACAAGAACTTGACCTTGCTCATTAAATTTATTCTTCATCTGCTCCTGCTTGGCTTCAGCTGTATCTGAGTTGATGGCAGCCTGTTCTATAGCCGTATTTGTATCTGTGACTGCAGAAGTGTACTTCTTTACTGCATCAACACCCGATATCATCGTCTGCGCAACAGTATATGCTTCCAATCCGAACATCTTCTGCGTCTCAGCAGTTGAGAGATTCTTCTTGCGAAGATTTTCAAGTGCTGCCTCAAGTCCGACGACCGAAGGCCTTACTTCATCAGACATTCCTTCAAGCTTCAGGAAGAATGTCTTCAAGCCTGTACCTGCAACCTCGCCTTTTATGCCTTTCTCTGCAAGAGTTTCTATTGATCCAACCAATGACTCTATTGGAACCTTTGCAACATTTGCAGCTACACCAGCCTTGACTATCGTCTTTGTCTGCGCCTCTACCCCAGCTGCACCCGCCTTAGATCCAGCAGCAAGAACGTTTACGTATCTTGCAGCTTGGTCGGCCGAATCGCCATACTGATTAAGCGCAAGCGTTACGCCATCAACAGCATCCTTCATATTCATTCCTGCCGCTTCTGCAAGTCTCATTGCTTCTATTGTAACGTCATTGAGTGCTTCCTTGTCGGAAAGAAGCTCTGGCTTAGCCGAACCGACAAGCATATACGCTTCAAGAATTTCATTTGCACTCTTTTTGATTCTCAGACCCGTCTTGTCCATTTCTGTTGAAAGCACCCCAGCCTGCTTCGTCAGCCACGAGATGCTTTCATCGTCAAGCCCTGTCAACGCTTTCAGATTTGCCTGTGCAGACTCCTTTTCGTTCATCTGCTTTCTGAACTTTGACAACGCAAGACCTGCGGCAGTCAAAGCGGCAGTAACGGCAGTGATTCCCACCTGCCATTTACTCCACAAATTGTTTGCTTTATCTATAAGGTCTGCTTGCTCCTGCTTTACTCCTTTAAGATTGCTCTTATGCTCCTGAAGTATAGCATTCAGTTCTTTGTACCTTTTTGTTGCATCAACATACTCCTTCGAGCCCATGGTGCACTTGTCGATCTCATTCTTCACCTTGCGCATTTCCTTCTGAATCGCAGTTGCAGATGCTTCGACTGCTTTGCCATCAAGGTACATTACTATACCCCTCTTTACGTCTTTATTGTTTGCCATTATTTTTTCTTGATTTTCATTTTGTCAATCTCTGACAGTACGGTTCTAAGTGCATTATCACCGTAGTAATCTTGTACTGTGTCTGCCAGTTCCTGTATATTCTTCTCAATGTGGCCATCTATCCAGTCCAAGGCATTTCTCTTTATCTTGCCGTCAAGCGGATTCCTCTTAGCGTATTTTTCGGAAGGATGCCTGTTCAACGTAATCCTTCCGTCAATTATCTTGTACCCTCGTCCTGCACCGTATGCCCTGAATACGCCGTACCTATCGAAGTGGAATTTGATCTTATACGCAACCTTTGTCTTCTTATCCGTGTCAACAAACCTTTGCAGACGCATAGCAAGTTTCAAACTGCTATGCGTCTCCTTCGCGAGTGTCGTTGAAGACAACGAGCGTATTTTGTCAGCCCATAATCTGCAGAGTTCATTGAACTCTCCTTCTGTCATGAACTCTTTCATGCTATATTACAATTCTGCCAAATTCCACCCTTCAGCAATTTCTTCAGGACGGATGAAAGATTTCCAATCTTCGCCATTCTCTACAATTGCCATTGCACGAACAAGCTTGCAAGCATCTTCCTTGTTTGTCACATAGAAATTGATGTTAGGCGCTATCCCTGAAATTTGTGATACTCGCTTGATATAAGCCTTAGTATTGTTGCGGTCCTCAGGAGGTGCCCATCGAGATATGATTTTCTCTATTGTGTTTTTCTTATACACTGTTTGATAGCGATAAATCAGTCGTATAGCCGCACGATATCCCCATGCATTAGTCTTGAATGTGCAGAATGATGCATCTGTCTGCTGAGGTGCAAGTCCCTGCCAGTTATCGCCTTTTCTGATATTGAGTGGATTGCAGTTTCTCAATCCACGTGGTAATGTTTGTGGAGCCATATTTTTTGTTTTATGTGAGAGAAATGAGCGCAAGATTAAACGTGCTCTGAATTATCAAAAGCAAATATACTGTTTATATTCTTCTCTCACATAAGACAAAAAAATGGCTTATTCTCACGAACCAGCCATTTATGAGTTTAAAATACTAAACTAAAACATATATTACTATGGTAAAAAATTAAATATTTAAATATAACCACTAGTGTCTCTTAAAATTAGTTAATAGTTGTGTTTAATGTGCTTATGCGCAATTACATAGGTTATGAAAACCTTGTCGCACTTTTGAAATGCGTACCTTTGCATCCAAATCAAAATTGG